>CACZLA010000023.1 GCA_902781895.1 uncultured Lachnospiraceae bacterium | reverse complement strand
GAAACCGGAAGAGGATAATCCAGAAGAGGATTGATAAAAAATTGGTTATCTGATATAATCTCTAAGTTGTTAAAATTATCGAAAGGAAGTTATTTGAAATGGGTTTATTAAAAGAGTGGAGAGACACCGCTTATGGTCTTGATGACAGAACACCGGAAGGTAAACAGTTCTGGCTTAATTATTTCCAGATAGAAAAAGGAATATATGAGAAACTGCTTGAGGATCCGACAGTTGTTATTTCAGGAACTGTTAAGGTTCTTGCTGAATTATATGAAACAGATATTATGACTATGGTAGGATTTCTTGACGGTATAGATGACAGTCTTAAGGAGTCAAACAATCTGGACGATATAACAGAGGATTCTGAAGTAAAGCTTGATATAGATACCGAAAAGCTTTACATGAATATGGTCGGTTGTAATGCCGAGTGGCTTTATACGCTTCCTCAGTGGGATAAGATATATGATAAAGAGACAAGAGATGCTCTTTATAAGAAAGAAAAAACTTCCCATACTATTGTTAAGGCACCTAAGGTTGGACGTAACGATCCATGTCCATGCGGAAGTGGTAAAAAATATAAAAAATGTTGCGGTAAATAATCAGGGAAAGGATACATTTTGTATCCTTTTTTCTGTTTAAATAAGGTAAATGCTTTATTATCTACAGAGAAAAAGAGAATATGTTTACAAACGAACAGATGAAGGCTATTCAGTGGTTTAATGGTCCCATGCTTGTACTGGGTACCCCGGGATCCGGAAAGACCACTGTTATAACCAACAGAGTTAATAACCTTATATATGAATATAATGTCAGACCGGAGAATATCCTTGTCATTACATTTACAAAAGCGGCGGCGGATTCCATGCAGAGACGCTTTCTTGATATGTCCGGACTTGAAAGGACAACTGTTCGATTTGGTACATTTCATTCGTTCTTTTACTGGATAATACGTACTGCATATAAAAAGAACTTTACGGTACTGGATGAAACGGTTAAAAAAGAGGTCATCAGAAATATAATCAGGAATGAAGATAATACTTATGACAATGATGAAATGGTTCAAAGTGTCATAAATCAGATAAGCAGGCTTTCCAGTGATATGATCGATATAGAAAATTATTACAGCCGCGATCTTCCTGATGAGGTTTTTAAGAAAGTATATTCAAAATACGGGGTGTATAAGTCCGCTCATGTCTGTCTTGATTTTGACGATATGGTAACCGAGTGCTACAGGCTTCTCAGTGCAAGAAGTGACATACTTGACAGTATAAGAAATATGTATAAGTATATAATGGTCGATGAGTTTCAGGATACAAACCGTATTCAGTATGAGATTCTCAGACTTCTGGCACATCCAAGAGATAATGTGTTTGTTGTGGGTGATGATGATCAGTCCATTTACGGCTTCCGGGGTGCAAAGCCCGATATTATGCTGAGATTTCCCGATGAGTTTAAAGGAACTGAGATCATTCAGCTTTCAAGTAATTTCAGATGCCCTCAGGAGATCGTCAGTCTGTCAAAGACCATAATTGATGCCAATAAAAACAGATATAAGAAGATTCTGGTATCAGAAGTAAATGAAGAAGGTAAAGCTTATGTTATTAAGGTGCCTGATGAGAAGGCACAGACGGCGTCCATAGTCAGCAGGATCATATCCGCTCACGAAAAAGGACTAGCTTATGATGAGATAGCTGTGCTTTACAGGACAAATATGAGACCGGGACGCCTTATAAATGAACTTGGAAGATATAATATACCATTTTGCGTAAAGGATAAGATGCCGGATATATTTTCATCCTTTTCGGTGAAGCCGGTTATAGCGTATATTTCCTTTGCACTGGGGGAAAACACCAGACAGAATTTCCTGTCATTTATGAATAAACCTGTAAGATATATAAGCAGAGATATGCTGAAGGGAAATGAGATAGATCTGGAAATGCTTCTCAAGGCTTCCGAGGCTAAGGATTATCTATATAAGAATATAAAAAGACTGATGGCCGAGCTTGGTACGATCAGCAGACTGAAACCATTTTCGGCAGTGAACTATATAAGGCAGGCCGTGGGATATGAAGATTATCTTAAAAAGCTTGCGGAAGAGAGAAATATTGATTACGATAGTCTTTCGGAGCAGCTGGATGAGTTTCAGGATCTGATAAGGGATGCTGAAGACTATGATGAAATGTTTGAGATTATCAGAAAAACCAGACTGCTTTATGAAAAGCTGGCTGCTGAGTCCGAAATGAAAAAGAAGAATGCAGTTCAGCTGATGACACTTCACAGTGCAAAGGGACTTGAGTTCAGAAATGTACATATTATGGATGTTGTGGAAGGTATAATCCCACATAAAAAATCAAAAGCCGAATCCGAGGTTGAGGAGGAGAGACGTATGTTTTATGTCGGTGTTACAAGAAGCAGCAGTATGCTGTATATGTATGTTCCGAATGAGATAGGTGAAAGAAAATCGATTCAGTCAAGATTTTTAGATAGCTGGAGGATATAAAATGACACTTGAAGAAATGAGAAATGAAATAGATATTATAGATAAGGAGCTGAGAGATCTTTTTCAAAGAAGAATGAAGATTTCCGATAGTATAGCGGCTTTGAAAGCCGAGTCCGGTGACAGTATTTATAAGCCGGAAAGAGAAAAAGAGATTATTGAAAAGCAGTCTGTACTGGCAGATGAGTCTATAAGAGACGAGTACAGAATGTTTGTGAGAAGAATTATCGGCATCAGCAGAATGTACCAGTATAAAAAGATGGTGGAGCTTGGAAAAGAAGAGACCGGATCATCCTTTGATCTTGCTGATGGAAATGTTACGGTAGTATTTGATAAAGATGAGACACAGACTTTTGTAAAATGTATAGATATCCTTTCAGATTATGGTATAGATATTATGGATTTACGTCTTGAAAGCTTGAAGGATGGAAAGACGAAGTGTATCATTAAAACCGGAAATGTAACAGGATTAAGTGATTTAAACAGAAAAGCCCTTATTAAACAGCTTGTAAGTGAATTTGAGGTAAAATGAATCGATTTCTTAAATACTTAAAAGCATACAGGTTTAAAGCTGTAATGGCTCCGCTATTTAAAATGCAGGAGGCCAGCTTTGAACTTATGGTTCCACTTGTAATGATAAAGCTTATCGATATAGGTATAGCGAATAAAGATAAAAGCTTTATCATCTATTGTGGTATTATTTTAGTTATTCTTACAGTGGTTGGATATATTGCGTCTATCACAGCCCAGTACTTTGCCGCAAGGGCTGCCATGGGTGTAGGAAAAGAACTGAGAAAGGATCTGTTCCGGCATATTATTCATATTTCTTATTCAGATATAGACAGGACAGGAACTTCAACACTTATTACCAGGATGACCAGCGATGTAAATTACGTTGTTTCCGGAATTAATATGTTCCTCAGACTGTTCCTGCGTTCCCCATTTATCATAATAGGTGCCGTTGTGATGGCATTTACGGTTGATGTTAAAACATCAGTCGTATTTCTTATTGTGCTTCCGCTTCTTATAGGGGTTGTATTTGCTATCACCTATGCATCCATTCCCATGTACAGAAGGGTTCAGGACAGGCTTGATAAGGTTACGCTGCTTACCAGAGAGAGTCTGATCGGAGCAAGAGTTATAAGAGCATTTAACAGAGAGAAGATTGAAGAACAGGGCTTTAATGAAAGTATTGATGAGCTAAGGACATCCCAGCTGAAGGTTGGGCGTCTTTCACAGCTGATGAATCCCGTGACATATATTATCGTGAATTTCGGAATAGCCGCACTTATCTATGTGGGAGCATTAAGAGTAGATATAGGAGATATGTCTCAGGGACAGGTTGTTGCCCTTGTGAATTACATGTCCCAGGTGCTTATCGAAGTAGTAAAGCTTGCAAATCTTATCATTACACTTACAAAGGGTCTTGCAAGTGCAAACAGACTGAATGCCATATTTGAAATAGAATCATCCGCTGATCTTTCATCCTCAGATATTGTGGGCGACTCAGCTCATAATAAATATGAGGATCCGGAAGATACGGATACAGAGCTTGAATTTAAAAATGTATCCCTCAGTTATCCCGGTTCAAAGGAAAACTCTCTGGAGGATATAAGCTTCAGGGCGAAGAAGGGTGAAACTGTCGGTATCATCGGAGGAACCGGTTCCGGAAAATCCACTCTTGTTAATATCATTCCCGGTTTTTATGATATTTCATCGGGAAATGTATCCATAGACGGAAAAGATATCAGGGATTATCAGACAGAAGCACTCAGAAATAAAATAGGAATAGTTCCTCAGAGTTCAGTTTTGTTTAAGGGAACCATAGCTGAAAATCTTCGTATGGCAAAGAGTGATGCCACTGAGGAAATGATGAATAAGGCACTGGATATATCCCAGTCTGCCGAATTCGTTAATAACAAGGAGGGCAGGCTTCAGTTTGAGATAGAGCAGGGAGGAAGAAATCTGTCCGGTGGTCAGAGACAGCGACTTTGTATAGCCAGAGCACTTGTGAGAAATCCTGAGATCCTCATACTTGATGACAGTTCATCGGCTCTGGATTTTGCAACAGAATCAAAGCTTCTCAGTTCTCTCAGGGAAACGGGTGATGACAGGATAACCATTATCGTCTCCCAGAGAGCATCTTCTATAATGAATGCCGACAGGATAATAGTGCTTGATGACGGAAAAACCGTTGCTGTAGGTTCACATGATGAGCTTTACAGCAGCTGTGATATATACAGAGAGATATATCATACCCAGTTCAGCGAAAAGGAGGGTATGGTATATGAAAAATAGTACGTCAAAAAATCTTCTTTTATTACTCAGACCTCATATGCTCAAAATAGTACTATCGCTTTTAGCCAGCATATGTACGGTGGCTTTACAGCTTTATGCACCTATCCTTGCAGGTCGGGCGGTTGATAACATTATCGGTAAAGGAAAAGTAGATATTTCCGCAGTTACAGCTATTTTAATTAAGCTTGTTGTTGTTATACTTGCGGCAGCATTTTTCCAGTGGGTAATGGGTATCATAAATAATAAGGTGGTATATAACGTAGTAAGAACCCTGAGAGCAGACATTTACAGACATATAAACACTCTGCCCATCAGCTATATCGACAGTCATGAACACGGAGCAACTGTTTCAAGAGTCCTGGCGGATGTTGATCTGATGTCAGATGGTCTGCTTATGGGATTTACCCAGCTGTTCACGGGATGTATTACAATCATCGGAACCATTTTCTTTATGATAAGGACAAATGTTGTGGTAGCCATAGTTGTTATAGTTCTGACACCTTTGTCACTGTTGATTTCCTGGTTCATTTCCAAGAAAACATATAAGATGTTCAGAAAACAGTCTGAGAAACGTGCCGATATGACAGGACTTATAAATGAGATGATAGGAAATGAAAAGGTGGTTCAGGCATTTTCCTATGAAGATGAGGCACAGGAAAGATTTGCCGATATAAATGAGGAGCTTGTGGATGCCGAGTTTAAGGCTACATTTTTCTCATCCCTTACAAATCCGTCTACCAGACTTATTAATAATATAGTTTATGCCGGAGTCGGACTTGTGGGAGCCCTCAGTGTTATAAACGGAGGACTCACTGTGGGACAGCTGACCTGTCTTCTGGGATATGCTACTCAGTTTGCCAAGCCCTTTAATGAGATATCCGGAGTCATGACGGAGCTGACTGCAGCTCTTGCAAGTGCTTCCAGAGTATTTGAACTTCTGGCTGAGAAACCGGAGGAGACTATAGAGTCCGGTGAAGATGATTCATTTGTGGATAATATAGAGGGAAATGTCGGATTTGATGATGTCAGCTTTTCTTATACGAAAGATAAAAAGCTTATTGAACATCTGTCTCTTGATGTAAAGTCAGGACAGAGGATAGCCATAGTAGGACCTACGGGTAGCGGAAAGAGTACGTTGATCAATCTGCTTATGAGATTTTATGATGTGGATGAAGGCAGTATAAGTATAGACGGAAATGATATCAGAGAACTGCCCCGACGTGATGTGAGAGCATCTTATGGTATGGTGCTTCAGGAAACCTGGCTCAAGTCAGGTACTATAAAAGATAATATAGCCTACGGATTCCCTGATGCTACCATGGAAGAGATTGAAAATGCTGCAAGACTTACTCATGCGGACCGGTTTATTAAAAGGCTGCCTGATGGGTATGATACGTATCTGTCTGAGGATGGCGGAAGTCTTTCTGTTGGACAAAAGCAGCTTCTCTGTATTACCAGAGTTATGATGAATATTCCGCCTATGCTCATACTTGATGAGGCTACTTCTTCAATAGATACCAGAACTGAGCAGAGGATTCAGAGATCATTTAATAAGATGATGAATGGCAGGACTTCCTTTGTTGTTGCACACAGGTTGTCTACTATAAAGGAGTCGGATCTGATACTGGTTATGAAGGACGGAGCGGTTATAGAGCAGGGAACCCATGAACAGCTGCTGGAGATGCAGGGGTTCTATTATGAATTATATAATAGTCAGTTTAATAATCGTTGAATTATGTGACAATATTTATATAGTATGATAAAATAATATTTTGTACATATATTTTAGATATATAAGAGAAAGAGGGAAAACATATGATACTTAAGGATTTTAATATGACAAAGGATGAACTCGTTGAAACAGCTGAAAAATATATGAACGAGACTTTCAAAAGATATGATTTTATTGCGGATACGAGCTCTGATATGTATATAACAGATGAGAACGGAGGAAAGTATCTGGACTTTCTCGGTGGAATAGCTGTTAATTCTGTTGGAGGATGTAATAAGGCAGTTATCGATGCCATAAATGAACAGGCATCCCAGATGATTCATGCTTCCAACTATTTCTATACTGTACCTCAGACTATGCTTGCAAAGCTTATATGTGAATCCATCGGTATGGATAAGGTTCAGTTCCAGAACAGTGGGGCAGAAGCGAATGAGGTCATGATCAAGCTTGCACGTAAGTATGGTAATGACAGATACGATGGAAAACGTTATAAGATAGTAACGGCTCTGAATTCATTTCACGGAAGAACTCTTGCTACACTTTCAGCAACAGGTCAGCCGGGAAGTGCTATTCATAAGGGCTTTGAGCCTCTTGTTGAAGGCTTTAAATATGCAGAGTTCAATAATCTCAAATCCTTTGAAGAGGCTGCAACAGATGATGTTATTGCCATCATGATAGAGCCTGTTCAGGGTGAGGGTGGTGTTTATCCTGCTACTCAGGAATTTATAACAGGTCTTCGTGAGCTCTGTGACAGAAAGGGAATGCTTCTTTTGTTTGATGAGGTTCAGACAGGCTGGGCACGTACCGGAGAGCTTATGGCTTATATGCATTACGGCATAAAGCCTGATGCTGTATCTATGGCTAAGGCTATGGGTGGCGGTATGCCGATAGCTGCCATGTGTGCAACTAATGAAGCATTTACTGCTCTGGGAGCCGGAACCCATGGAACTACATTTGGCGGAAATCCTGTGTGCTGTGCTGCTTCATATGCAGCCATAAGCGAGATACTTGATAAAAAGCTGGATAAGAATGCGAAGGAAATGGGCGAGTATTTTATGACTGAACTCAGCAAGTTGCCTCATGTTATTCAGGTTCGCGGAAAGGGACTTCTTGTCGGTGTTGTATTTGATAAAGATGTAGCTGCTGATATCAAGCATGAGGCATTTGATAGAAGGATGCTCATGTCTGTTGTTCAACCTGCCGTAATAAGGATGGTACCTCCGCTTATTGTATCGAAGGAAGATATTGATAAGGCGCTGGACATTATTAAGGAATGTATAAATGCTGTATATGCATGATGATATGAATGACGTGTCATTCTGAGCGAAGCGAAGAATCTTATTTAAGGGAGATTAAAAATGGAAAGAAAGAATGCGTGGAAAAGCTATAACAAAACTGATGAAAAAAAGATAGATGAGCTTTGTGAGGGTTATAAGGATTATCTCTTTAAGGGTAAGACCGAAAGAGAAGGAACCCGTTATATGATAGAAATGGCTGAGAAGGCAGGATATAAATGTCTCGATGATGTTATTTCCAAAAAGAAAAAGCTTAAAGCCGGAGATAAGGTTTATGCTGTATGTATGGGCAAGACTATAGCTCTGTTCAATATAGGAAAGAAATCTATCGAGGAGGGTATGAATATCCTCGGGGCACATCTTGATTCTCCGAGACTGGATGTAAAGCAGAATCCTCTTTATGAAAGTGAAGATCTTGCTTATCTTGATACCCATTATTATGGTGGTATTAAAAAATATCAGTGGGTCACACTTCCTCTTGCAATACATGGCGTTGTTGCAAAGACTGATGGTACTGTTGTGGATGTGATCATCGGTGAGGATGATACAGATCCTGTATTCTGTGTTTCTGATATTCTTATCCATCTTGCACAGGAGCAGATGGCAAAGAAGGCAAATGTAGCTGTTGAGGGTGAGAGTCTTGATCTTCTTATTGCTTCCAGACCTATAAAGCTTTCCAAGGAAGAAAAGAAGGAAGGAAAGAACAGTAAGAATCTTGTAACTAAGAATGTTCTCAGCATTCTCAAGAAGAAATATGATATTGAAGAAGAAGATTTTATGTCTGCAGAGCTTGAGATAGTTCCTGCAGGTAAGCCAAGAGATATGGGAATAGATTCTTCCATGATCATTGCATATGGTCAGGATGATAAGGTTTGTGCCTATACTTCCATGGTTGCTCAGTTAAATGTTCAAAATCCTGAAAAGACTTCATGTACACTTCTTGTTGATAAAGAAGAAATCGGTTCTGTAGGAGCTACCGGTATGCAGTCAAAATTCTTTGAAAATACAGTTGCTGAAATTATTGAACTTATGGGTTATAACAGCAACCTTTCTCTCAGAAGATGTCTTGCAAATTCTTCCATGCTTTCATCTGATGTAAGTGCAGGCTTTGATCCGCTTTATGCATCCTGCTTCGAGAAGAAGAATGCAGCATTCCTGGGTAGAGGTATGGTATTCAATAAATTTACAGGTGCCAGAGGAAAGTCAGGTTCAAATGATGCCAATGCTGAGTATATCGGAAGAATACGAGGCATACTTGAAAAAAGTAAAGTACATTACCAGACAGCCGAGCTTGGAAAGGTTGATGTGGGTGGTGGAGGAACCATAGCATATATACTTTCTTTATACGGAATGGAAGTTGTTGACTGCGGAGTAGCAGTTCTGAATATGCATGCTCCTTGGGAAGTAACCTCTAAGGCAGATATCTATGAAACCGAAAAGGGTTATGAAGCATTTCTCAGTGAGGCTTAATCAGTACGTAATATGAAAAGATTTAGTGCCAAAAAGATAATATTATTCTTATGTATTATACAGGTATGCATAACCGCATACCTTTTTGGCATGCAGGATGTAACAGCAGAAGGCTTTGCATCAAAGTATAAGCAGATGGTTTTCGATCAGTCCACCGGTCTCGGAAGTTCTGAGATTAATTGTATTTATCAGACTCAGTCCGGATATATTTGGATAGGAACTGATGGCGGTCTTTACAGATATAACGGAAATGAATTTAAGCTTTTCAATCTTTGGAATACTGATAAAGCTGATGTATATTATATAAATGCTTTATTCCAGGACAGCCAGGGACGTCTCTGGGTTGCGACAAATAATTACGGACTTTTCAGGATTCACGGAAATGAGATAAAGCATTTTTCGGACGAGTATTACAGTGGACTTAAAATAATAAATGATGTCTGCGAGGATGCAAATGGAAACATTATCATAGCTACTGCATATGGTATTTATAATTATAATCCCGGATCTGACAGTCTTATCAGAAATGAGTATCTTGCGAAGCATAATATAAGGCGTATTGTTCTGGCCGGCGAAAAGGTATGGGGCATTTATAACGGCAATACCATTTTCAGTATTGATAAGGGGGGCAGTATTGACAGTCATTCTTCATCTGAATTTACAAAGGATGAGATTACCACTGTTTCAGCTGATGAGGAAGGTAATGTATATATAGGAACCATCGGATCTGATATTCTTGTAATGAAGGACTTTTCAAATGTTGATCATTTAGTTTCAGATCGTGATGGAATTAATAAAATCCGTACCTTTGGAGACAGGACTTTTATATGTGCGGATAGTGGAGTGGGATATTTCAAAAAGAACGGTGAATTTGTTGTAATCGATGATCTTTACGAGAATAATTATATATCCGATATGATTATGGATTATGAAGGTAATTACTGGTTCGCATCCAGCAGATACGGCGTACTTTATCTGTCAAAAAGCAAGTTTTCCAATTTCAGTAAGGATAATGGTTTGGCCCCTGATGTCACAAGCTGTGTAGATGTCATTGACGGAAAGACCTATATCGGTTCTGATAACGGACTTTTTATTATTGATGAAAATGGTACTGCTATCGATAATGAACTGACACAGTATATGTCCGGTGTATCCATAAGAGATATTGAGGCAGATAAGCACGGAAATATATGGATAAGTACATATCGAAAGTATGGAGTTGTTGAATATACCAATTCCGGTCAGATTAAAGCATACAACAGGTCAAATGGTCTGATAAGCAATCTTATAAACCTTGCTTATCCTCTTTCCAATGGAAATATAGCTGTCGGAACAAATGACGGAATATGTATCATGACCTCCGGCGGAAGAGTTGTTAAAGAGTATAATTATGATAATGGGCTTGATTATACAAATATCATTTCCCTATATGAGGATGCGGAAGGTAAGCTTTATGCCGGTTCTGATGGTGGAGGCTTATACATTATCGATGGGAATAATATCCGGAATTATACAGAGGATGACGGACTCAATTCAAATGTAATCTCATGTATCACAGGTGGAACTGATGGATTATGGATCGGAACAAATAATGGTATGTCATATTATGATGGAACCTTCAGATCTATCAGTAATATTGATTTCTCCAATAATATTTACAGTATTCTTATGGAAGACGAAAAAACCTATATAGTAGGTTCAAAGGGCCTTCTTATATCGAATGAAAGTGAGCTTCTGGGAACGGCGCCTCTTAAGGACAGGTATTATTCTTCCGGTGACGGTATAGACGGAATGGTAACCATAAATTCAAATAGCTGTGTCCGTACCGGAATAGTTTACTTATGTACTGATACGGGTGTTTATACATTTGACTCGAATAATATAGAAAAAAACTATGAATCTCCGAAAATAACAGTTTCAGAGGTTGATGTAGACGGAAAAAAATACTATTTCGATCAGATGGGCGGAGAACTAAATATTCCGAATAAGGCTCAGAGAATAGAGATATCCTTTGCTGTTCTCAGTTATTCTAACCGCGAGAATATATCGGTTGTCTATCAGTTGGTAGGATTTGATAAAGAAGCTCAGAGTCTTTCCGGAAATGAGAATCTTCAGGCTGTTTATACAAACCTGGAGGGCGGAAGCTACAGCTTTGAGGTCAGCGCAAGTAATGGTGACGGTGTTCAGAGTCAGAATAAGCTGTCATTTATTATCAATAAGGAATATGGATTCTTTGAAAAGCGAAGTGTAAAGATCGGTCTTGTTGTTGCGCTTATATGCCTTATGCTTTCGATAGCCATCATTATTTTCAGAATGTGGTCAAAGAGTATTAAAAGAAACGAAGAGATTGAATCTCTTGTTAAAAAGCACGAAAAAGCTGTTAAGGTCAACTCGGCTAAAAATGACTACCTTGCCAATATGAGTAACGAGATAAAGCTTCCTCTTAATGCCATGATCAGCTCTGCCGGAAATCTTATCAGAGAGGGTGTAGGTGATGAAGACTCTCAAAAGGATCTCAGAGATATAGTAGAAACCGGTAATGAGCTGCTGGGAAAGGTTGATGAGACCATTCTTCTGGCCAGACTTGAGTCCGGGGCCGAAGAAGTTGTTAATGAGCCGTATTCTGTTACGACTCTTATGTGTGATATATCTGACAGTATGATAAACAGACTGGAAGGCAAGCCTGTAACTTTCCTCGTGGATCTTGGTGAAAATATTCCCGATATTCTGGTTGGTGATTTTGATAAGATCAAGAATGTCCTGGATATTCTTCTTGGGAATGCCATAAAGTATACAAAAGAAGGCTCCATAACACTTGCTGTTGATTATTATGAATATTCAACCTCGGAAAAACCGGAAAACGAAGCGAAGAAACTGGTGTTCAGTGTTTCCGATACAGGTACCGGAATAAGTGAGGATCGTCTTGAGCATATTTTTGAGATCTATTATGTAGATGAATCAAAGAAGACATCCGAATCAACAGGAAACGGAATAAGTCTTTCTATAGCCAAGAAGCTGGCTGAGCTTATGGAGGGCGAGATAGAGGCTGAGAGTAAGTATGGCGCTGGTTCGGCGTTTACATTTTCACTTAAGCAGAAGGTTGTTAATGCAAATGGTTCCGCTATACCATTAAATGATAATACGATAGAAAGAGTATCTCGTGAAGAGGCAGAACGTATGTGGGCTCCTGATGCGAGAATACTTGTAGTTGATGATGTTGAAATAAGCAGAAATGTATCAGCAGATGTTGTCAGCAAAATGGAAATCAAATGTGACACTGCATCAAGTGGTCTGAATGCCATCGATATGGTTATGAATGCTGATTATGATCTGGTTATGATGGATATTGCCATGCCTGTAATGAATGGTATTGATGCCCTGAAAGAAATCAGAAGTTTGTCGGGAGAGTCTTATCAGACTGTTCCTGTTATTGCTATGTCCGAGGATGTTATCGGAAAGAACAGACAGGAGCTTATTGATGAGGGATTCTCGGACGTTATTCTCAAGCCATTTGATATTACCGTGCTTGCCAGTGTTGTCAGCAGGTTTGTTGCATCAGAGAAGATCAAGTATAAGTCAAACGATGTAACCGAGTATCTGACGGAATCCAGATATATCGATGGTCTTAAAAAACTGGAGCATTATTTTGATATCCCGGGTATACTTGAAAAGATTGGCGGTAATATTAATGTTTATAACAGGATTCTTTCTTCCTTCTACAGCCAGAACAAGGATGTGGTTGATGAGCTTAAGGAGAAGCTGGATGGTGATTACAGAGGCTTTAGAAATAAGATTCACAGCTTAAGAAACGGCTGTCAGAATATAGGAGCTATGGAAGCTTCCGAAATAGTCCTGAGAATTGAAAATGCAATAAGTCTTGGTAATAAAGGATATGTAAGAGATAATGTGTCTCTCGTTTATGACTGTCTTACAGTTATTAATGAGACGATAGAAGAATATCTGCAATTTGTTGACTCCATTGACGGAATATCCGATGTGGAATATGCAGAAAAGCATGAGGTTTATTCTGAGGAAAAACCTGCAGCTGAGGAAAGCATTGTTCCGGAAGAAAACAGTGAAATGGATGAAACTGTCGAAGGTATTGATTCTGAAACATTCATTGTTGAAATAAATAAACTTGAGGAAATGAAGGATCTGACATATAACGAGGATTTGGAAGCTATAAAGCTTATCTTTGCTGATATTTCCGATAAGAAGTACGGAGCAGATGATACAGAATTTATAAGTGTTCTCGGAGCCAGCATAGAAAAGGGTGATTTTATCGAAATAAACGATCTGCTTACCACATATATCAGCCTGAAGAGCTGATCTTTAAAAACGTAAAATATTAAAAATAATTCACTTTACATTTAAATAATTATAAAGTATACTTCATCTCGGAGATTTGCTCCAGGATGGTATTCGTAAGAAACTATACCTTGATGAAGTATCACATTTCATAAGATGATATTTTCAGCATCGCCTTGTATTACTTACTATAGTAAGAATGGAGGTGATAGTATGAAGATTGGATTTATTGGAGCCGGTCGTGTGGGATTTACCATGGGTAAATACCTTACGGAGCACGGATGCATGGTAACGGGTTATTTCAGCAGAACCCCCGAACATGCGATGGAAGCGGCAAAGTTTACCGATACTAATTACTACGAAGATGTCAGAGAGCTTATTAAAAATAGTGATGCTGTTATTCTAACGGTTAGCGATAATGCAATCTCTTCGGTTTTTGAATCGATAAGTATGCTTCCCGAGCTGGCCGGTAAGATCGTCTGCCACACCAGTGGTGCGACATCATCTTTGGTTTTTAACTGTAATACTTGTCAGGTTTATGGTTATTCAATCCATCCTATTTATGCTATATCAGATAAGCATAAATCCTATAAAAATTTTTCCAATGCTTTTATTACAATTGAAGGAAGTCCTGAACATCTTGACGAAATAGTCGTGCTTTTCAGAGATACAGGTCTTAAAGTAGGTGTCACAAGTCCTGATTCCAAGATGAAGTATCACGCTGCGTCTGTTTATGTCAGCAACCTGGTTTGTGGACTGTTCGGAGCCGGAATAGAACTCCTTAAAGAGTGTGGTTTTGATGATGAGTCTGCTGTGACTGCACTTGGACCGCTTTTCAGAGACAATGCCATCGGTGCATATGAAAATGGTCCTGTAAATCAGCTGACAGGTCCTCTGGAGAGAAATGACATCAGTACTGTAAGCGGTCATCTGGATGTACTGGACGGTAATAAAAAGGAACTTTATATAGCAGCTTCGAAGGAGGTTCTCAGTCTGGCTGAGAAAAAGAATCCTGAGAGAGATTATGGAGAGATGAAAGATTTGCTAATGGCAGTAGAATGACAATAAGGTTATGTTGTTCTAGGCAAAGCTAAGAATCTTATGATAGAGGAGGAATATATCATGAAGAATACAAGTGTTACTTTCAAGGAAATGAAGAAAAAGGGCGAGAAGATATCAATGCTCACAGCATATGATTATTCTACAGCTAAACTTGTAGATGAAGCAGGAATAAATGGAATCCTTGTTGGAGATTCCCTTGGAAATGTTATGCTGGGTTATCCGGATACTGTTTCAGTTACAATGGAAGATATGATACATCACGGAGCAGCAGTTGCAAGAGGTGCAAAGAATGCTCTCGTAGTAATAGATATGCCTTTCATGTCTTATCAGGCAAGCGTTTATGATGCAGTAGTAAATGCCGGAAGACTTATGAAGGAAGGACGTGCAGGTGCCATAAAGCTTGAAGGTGGTGAGGAGATCATCCCTCAGGTTGAGGCTATCGTAAAGGCAAGCATCCCTGTTATGGGACATATCGGTCTTACCCCACAGTCAATAAATGCAATGGGCGGATACAAGGCTCAGGGAAGAGATATAGCTTCAGCAAAGAAGCTTATCAGAGATGCAAAGCTTCTTCAGGAAGCAGGCGCATTTGCAATCACACTTGAGTGTGTCCCTGCAGATCTTGCTACCTATGTATCAGAAATGCTTGAGATTCCTACTATCGGAATCGGTGGCGGTAACGGAACTGATGGACAGATACTGGTATATGCTGATATGCTTGCAATGTTCAGTGATTATAGGCCTAAGTTTGTGAAGCATTTTGCTAATGTGGGTGAGATGATGAAAGAAGGAATGAAGGCTTATGATGCTGAGGTAAAGGCGGGGACTTATCCGGCTGAGGAGCATACGTATGCGATAGATCCGGAGGTATTCAAAGAAGCTATAAAACAATAGGCTGCTTATCAGCCTTGAGTAATGCATTTCTCGACTCGGCTCTCGCCTCAGTGCGGAGCACCCCTAGGAGTACTAAGCTCTCACTTCGCGTGACTCGTGAATCGCTAAGTACTCAGGCCCGCAATGGTCTCGAAATGCATTCTCAAGCTGATTGCGCTTATTGATTTAATAACAATAATTATAAATATCTATTTTTAAAAACACTTAAAAAAGAATGAGAGGAATATAAGATGGCGATAAAAGTTGTACACACAGTCAAAGAGGTTCGAGAGACGGTAGCTGAGTGGAGAAAAAATGGCGAGACTGTAGGTCTTGTGCCGACAATGGGATTTCTTCATGCAGGACACCAGTCTCTGATAAAGAAGTCAGTGGAGAATAATGACAGAACTGTTGTAAGTGTTTTTGTTAATCCTACACAGTTCGGACCTAATGAGGATCTTGAGGCTTACCCAAGGGATCTTGCAAGGGATACGGCTCTCTGTGAAGAAACAGGCGCTGATCTTATCTTTAATCCTGATCCAAGCGAGATGTATCCGGAGGGATTTGTTTCATTTGTTGATATGAATGGTCTCAAGAATTATCTGTGTGGTCTTTCCAGACCGGTACATTTCAGTGGAGTTTGTACTGTATGTACAAAGCTTTTCAACATAGTTTGTCCTGACAGGGCTTACTTCGGACAGAAGGATGCTCAGCAGCTTGCTATAATAAAGAGGATGGTGGCTGATCTCAACATGCCACTTGAGATAGTTGGATGTCCTATCGTGAGAGAAGAAGATGGTCTTGCAATGAGTTCAAGAAATACATATATGAATGATGAAGAGAGAAAGGCAGCGCTTATTCTCAGTAAGTCAATAAAGCTTGGCCAGACACTTGTTGAAGGTGGGGAGAGAGATGCCTCAGTAGTTAGAAGCAAGATGAAGGAACTCCTTGAGACTGAGCCTATGGCTGATGTAGAATATGTAAATGTAGTAAACAATCTTACTATGGAAGATATTGATATTATAAAGGGCGATGTACTTGTTGCTATCGCAGTGAAGATAAATAATAAAGTTAGATTAATTGACAACTTTATGATGACAGTGTAACTATTACAGTTATGAGAACATATAATTAAAGCAGTTTGAAAACTTGTTTTCTAAAATGCTTTAATTGTATGTTTGGAATAATCTGGAACAGATTATTCTAAACAAAATCAGTAAATAGGAGCATCTAAGATGCGGGTTTACTGATTTTGTTAAATAACTGTATTCAATGAAAGGAATAAAAATGTTAGGAACATATTTAAAATCAAAAATCCACAGAGCAGTCGTAACTCAGGCAGAGCTTGATTATGTCGGAAGTATCACTGTAGATGAGGATCTCATGGATGCGTGTGGAATAATCGAGTATGAAAAGGTTCAGGTTGCTGATGTAGATAATGGAAACAGACTTGAAACTTATGTTATTGCAGGAGAGAGAGGCTCGGGTGTTATCTGTCTGAACGGCGCAGCTGCAAGACTTGTTACAGAAGGAGATAAGGTTATTATCATGAGTTATGCACAGATGACTCCGGAAGAGTTTAAGGAGAATCCTCCGAAGGTGGTATTTGTGGATGAGGATAACAGTATTGTCAGAGTGACGCGCTATGAGAAGCATGGACAGCTTTTTGATTTAAAATAGGAGAGAAAAGATGTTAAAAGGAAAGAATATCCTGCTCAGTGTTACAGGTGGAATAGCTGCATATAAGATGGCGGATGTTGCCAGTATGCTTGTTAAGCTTCATGCGGATGTGCATGTTGTTATGACAGAAAATGCCACAAAGTTTATTCCGGCTGAAACATTTCAGGTTCTTACTAAGAATAAAGTATATGTAGATGTATTTGATGAGAATACTGATGACTATGTAAATGTTCCGCATATCTCTCTTGGAACAAGCGCTGACTGCGTGCTTATTGCTCCTGCTACGGCAAATGTTATCGGTAAGCTTGCCAATGGCATCGCTGATGATATGGTTACGACAACGGTTCTTCCTGCAAGATGTCCTATACTTGTGGCTCCATCAATGAACGTTTACATGCTGGAGAACAGGATTGTTCAGGATAATATAAAAAAGCTCAGGGATTATGATTTTACTATTATAGAGCCTGATGATGGTCATCTGGCATGCGGCTATGATGGAAAGGGTAAGCTTCCTCAGCCGGAGGTGCTGGTTCAGCACGTCCTTTATGCCTGTGCCAAGGAAAAGGACCTGAACGGTAAGAAGATTCTGGTTGATGCAGGACCTACTCAGGAGCCTATAGATCCTGTAAGATATATAACCAATCATTCTTCCGGTAAAATGGGATATGCCATAGCCAGAGTTGCGGCTATGAGGGGGGCTGAGGTAACTCTTGTTTCCGGTCCAGTCAGCTTAGATACACCTATAGGTGTTAACAGGATAGATGTAACAACGGCAGCTGATATGTATGAGGCCATGGTCAGAGAGGCTGATACTGCTGATATCATCATTATGTCTGCGGCGGTAGCAGATTTTACTCCGGAGACTGTGGCTGATAATAAGATCAAAAAGGGCGATGGTGAAGGAATGTCAATTCCTCTAAAGAGAACTTCGGATATACTTAAGACTCTCGGTGAAAAGAAGGCTGCGGGAGAGTGTAAGGCAGTTATTGTTGGATTTTCCATGGAAACTGAGAATCTGGTTGAAAACTCAAGAAAGAAGCTTACAGGAAAGAATGCCGATATGATCTGCGCAAATAGTTTAACGACTGAGGGTGCAGGCTATCAGGTTGATACAAATATAGTGACTATTATTACAAAGGATGATATGAAAGAGCTTCCTCTTATGTCAAAGGATGATGTGGCTGACAGTATATTTGATTCGGTAATAGAGCTCTTTTGAGTTTTGACACTGATAGTGCATTGTGATAAAATGATGTGGTATGTGAGAGACATATCACATCATTTTTTATTAGCTGTATGGAGGACCTGTTTATGGAAGACTACAAGAAGGAATTTATCGACTTTATGCTTGACTGTAATGTCCTGAGATTCGGTGACTTTACACTTAAAAGCGGAAGAAAATCGCCATTCTTTATGAATGCCGGATTATATGTTACGGGCTCACAGCTTTCTAAGCTGGGAGAATACTATGCAAAGGCTATTCATAATACTTACGGGGATGACTTTGATGTTCTTTTCGGACCGGCATACAAGGGTATTCCTATCGGTGTAGCCACAACAATCGCCTTTAGTAAGCTTTATGGTAAAGAGATAAGATACTGCTCAAACCGAAAAGAAGCTAAGGATCATGGTGATGCCGGTATACTTCTCGGAAGTCCTATAAAGGACGGAGACAGAGTTGTTATCATAGAGGATGTTACTACATCAGGTAAGTCCATGGAAGAGACTATACCTATTGTGAAGGCTCAGGGTGATGTGAAGATATTAGGCCTTATGGTATCCCTTAACAGATGTGAAAAGGGTAAGGGCGATAAGGGAGCTCTTGAAGAAATAAAGGATCTGTATGGATTTGATACGGCAGCTATAGTTACAATGAAGGAAGTTATTGAATATCTGTATAACAAGCCTTATAAGGGAAATGTTATTATCGATGATGAGATAAAGAGCAGAATTGATGCTTATTATGAGCAGTACGGATATTAAGAGGGGAGATAATAAATATGGAAAAGGTTTATAAGCTTTTAAAGAGTGTTGGTGGAACAAATATTGCACTGGGAGTTTTATTTATTGTATTCGGAATCACACTTGGTGTGATCAATATAGTATCAGGTGCAAAGCTTCTCAGAAACAGAAGAAACATCTTATTCTAAAGTAATCTAAAAAAGACGACTTTTGTTCGAAAAAAGCATTGACACATATTCACTCTTGTGATAATATAGCTTTTGTTGTGACGACAAGTCGTTTATGCGCGAGTGGCTCAGTGGTGGAGCACCTCCTTGCCAAGGAGGGGGTCGCGGGTTCGAGTCCCGTCTCGCGCTGCAAATAAAAATGGACATCCGTAGGGTGTCCATTTTTATTTGCAGTTCAAGAGATGGGACTCGAACGGCAAACCCGAGATGCGAAGCATCGAGAGAATGCCCCGGTGGGGCATTCGAGGTGCAGCCCGGCCTGAAAGGCGGCTGAGCCGCCGGTGGGAGTCCCGTCTCGCGCTTTTATTATACAAGAAAGGATACCCAAACACGGGTATCCTTTTCTTGTATACAGAGCCCTAGAGGGCTCTGAGCCACGCGCATGCATGCGCATGGCGGGTTCTCGGAAATCTTTTTATCCAATTTATATCCACTTATATTTTCCGTTTTCCGGCATTCCCGCAAGTATAAGGCCACCATCCACATTTATGGTGACTCCGGTTATATAGGATGCTTTATCCGATGCCAGGAAGCATACTGCATTTGCTATATCCTCCGGCAGACCACTCCTTCCGAGAGGAATGCATTTTCCAAGTTCATCCCAGAAATCAGGAATATTTTCTGCTTCTTCCGGGGTTACATCTTTAAAGGTTTCTTTCCAGTAATAATCTGAAACAGTCGGATTTTTAACTGCAGCTATTTCTTTTTTGGTTCTGACTCTTATTGCTCCGGGAGCTACGTTGTTGATTCTGATGCCATATGGTGCTACGTCCAGAGCGAAACATTTGATAGACTGTTTTATACCTGCTTTTGCAGCTTCATATATACCTGCATTAGGATAAGCTCTTTCACCACGGGTTGAGGTGATATTTACTATATTTCCCTTTATATTATTTTTTATCATATAGGATGCTGCTTCATGCATTAATATGATGTATGCTCTGAGGGATAAGGACAGGATAAAATCCGTATGTTCATCCTTTAAGTCCTGTAAGGATTCAGGTATGCTGGCAGCGGCGTTGTTTACCAGAAGGTCAAGGCCTTCGAGATGGGAGACTGCAGCATTGAAGAATTCATGCGGTGTATCATTCTCTGAAAAGTCTGCTTTGAAAAATGTTATTTTTCCGCCTTCAGCTTCGATTTCCTTTTTAACTTCATCAGCAAGCTCTTTTTCATAATAATAGGAGGATACTATTTCATAACCTTCCTTTGAAAGTGCTTTTACGATTCCTTTTCCTATGCCGGATTCGCCTCCGGTAACTATTGCTTTTTTCATAATATACATATAATCCAATTATCAGCAGATGATCGGATTTTCCTTTCTCCCGGTTATTGCCGGGTTTCTCAATAAAGTATTCAGATGATTCATTTAGCTCTAGATCAGGTCTTTATAAGATCCTTCGCTGGCACCTTCTGCAAGAATATAATCAGTATATTTTTCTACAACCTTCAGGGCTCCTTCATGTATCCAACCGACTATTGCATATTTATAGCCCAGTTCGATCATATGCTTGCAAAGTGAAATGTACAGCGCCCCGGCGATACCATTTCCTCTGTGTTCCGGAAGAACACCTGCAGGACCGATAAAATCCTTTGTGGTAGCCTCACAGCAGAAGAAACCGACTATTTTTTCATCTTTTACGCAGATAAAACAATGCTGTCCCATAATAGAGGGTAGTGCTTCGTCTGCCCATGATGAATTCTCTGTTTCCGATGAAAAGTTTTCTTTTATAAAATTGTAAATATAAGTAATGTTCGGAGACATGGCTTTTTTAATTTCATATCCATTGTCATGCAGTCTTTTAAATAACTCAGGATCATCCTTTAAAGTCCAGAGTTTTACTATAGCGTCTGTTTTATCCGGTAGATTCATGTTTTTTCTCCTTTACTATATAAGATTAAAATGCTTAAGTGCTTTTTCTATGCCGTCATCATCTATATCTGCAGTTACATAATCGGCTATTTCCTTTACTTCTTCTTTGGCATTTCCGAGTGCTACGCCAATTCCTGCATACTTCAACATCCTTATATCGTTCTCGCCGTCTCCGAATGCCATTATTTCATCCTGCGAGATATCATTTAATTCTATATATTTTTGAATACCTGTATCTTTTCCGCTTCCCTTTGCGATGATGTCGATTCCGGTATCATGCCATGAGGTGATATCGCAGTAGTCGAGCAGTTCTTTGAGCATATTCTTTTGTTTTTCGTTGACAAAAGCAGATGCCTGATATATCTTTAATCCTCGGTACATATTTATTTCGGGAACAGCTTCATTTGCATCAGACTGAGTTTTGATAACTATATCATTTTCAAAATTAAGCTTAAGTCCGTTTTCGTTTATCAGTGTTATGGGTATTTTTTCGGCTAAAAATATCATTTTTATGATACCGGCATCTTTTTCCGGTATAGGTGTTCCGGAAATAACATTATAATTCTCGTCATAGCAGAGCATTCCGTTTAGTGTAAGATATCCATCGAATTCTATTTCTGCAACCGGAAGCTTTTTATAGTCTGAGAGTGAACGACCGGTGCATACGACAATCTTTATTCCGTTTTTTCTCAGTTGTTCCAGTGCCTTTTTTGCACTATCGGGAACTCTGTTTGTTGTATGGGAATAAAGTGTCCCGTCGATATCAAAAAAACAAGCTTTGATCATATAGATTTCCTCTGTATATATAAGTTTGTGTCATAAGATCAATACGCTTTTCCTGTAAGCAGGAACACATTTTGACATTTGGCACTTACGTTATGATTATAACATTCGAGAGTTTATATTTAAAGAATTATTCAAAGTATGGTGGTTTACCGTTGTAAGTAAAAAGGAGAAACTATGAATCAACCTAAGATTACAACTCTGTGCTATATAGAAAAAGAAGGTAAGTACCTGATGCTTCACAGAGTAAAAAAGGAAAATGATATAAATAAGGATAAATATATTGGCGTGGGTGGACATTTTGAATACGGTGAAAGTCCGGAGGAGTGCCTGCTTCGGGAGGTAAAAGAAGAAACGGGTCTTACCCTTACAAGCTACAGAGCACGAGGTCTTGTTACATTTACCTATGGTGACTCGGTTGTGGAGTATATGCATTTATACACGGCTGACGGTTTCGAAGGAGATCAAATTGATACGGAGGATATCAGTCTTATCGACTGTGATGAAGGTGAGCTTATATGGATAGATAAGAAGGATGTTTATGACCTCCCAATCTGGAAGGGGGACAGGATATTCTTTAAGCTTCTTGAAGATGAAAGACCTTATTTTTCGCTTAAACTTGTTTATGCTCCGGATGATGAACTGATTGAGGTTAAGCTGGATGGAAAGCCTGTATGCATATAATATTCCAGGTGTAAAAAATGGTTTAAAACAGCTGTATTTGGTCATTAAATAAAGTGTTTTATATAGTTGAAATATAGATATAATTGATGTATAATCGCATTTATGTTAAAACAAAGCTATTCTTTAGGAGGGTTATTTTATGTCTATAGAAGAGTTTCGTGATTGGGGTAAAGAGCATATAGAAGAGTTTAAAAAGATTTCTTCTATTCTTAATCAGTTTAATGATATATATAATGAAGAATTATCACAGGCATTTAACAATATCAATCAGCGAATGATGATTGTCTGGAATGAGAATATTGATAGCAGCGGCATATCAGAAGCTGATGCTGAAGTCATTGCTAATTTTGTGAATGAAGATATAATCCGTTTTACTGAAAATATGAAAAAAATGCCTAAGAAACAGTTCTCTGTTCTTGAGGAAGATATGAAGAAAGCGTGATTAAAAAATCAAAATAACCGGTATTTTTAATATGAAAGAAAAAATATCTACAATAAAAAATAAAGTCGGTTCGGGAATAAAGAAGACATATGAGCTGTCACTTGGAAAGTGGCTTCTGTTCTCCTTTATTTCTTCTGTTATTCTGGGACTTGTTCTTGAGATGCTCGGAAGAAGGTCTCTGCTTAGTCCGTTTTTATTTATTTTCTATAATCCACTTGTATTTTTATATAATATTCTTATTATATTCTTTACCCTTAATATTTCTCTTCTTTTTAAAAGAAGAGGTTTTATTATGGGTCTTGTGACTTTGATATGGGTTGCTGTGGGAGTTATAAATTTCGTGGTTCTCGGATTCAGAATTACTCCTTTCTCTGCAATCGATTTTCTGATGTTTTCTGACGTACTCAGTATGTTCAGTATTTATTTCAATCTGTTCCAGCGAATACTAATATTTACCGGTATTCTTATTTTTATTATCCTTATTGTTATTGCATTTCTTAAAACCCCTAAGCTTAAGGGAAAGGTTAACTATATTCAGGGAATTATAGTAGTTCTTGTTTCTTTTGCTCTGGTTTATATTGCAACTATTCTTATGGTTGAGTTTTCTCTTGTTTCAACCAAGTTTACAAATCTGGGAACAGCCTATAAGGATTATGGTTTTGTTTATTGTTTCTCCAACAGTGTGATAGATCAGGGTGTTACTAAACCGGAAGATTACAGCTTTGATGCTGTAAATGATCTGGAACTTGAGCTTCATGAGCTTGATGCCCCTAAGACTAAGGTTAAGTATAAAAACAATAAGCCGAGCAAGCCAGATATTATAGCTATTCAGCTGGAGTCTTTTATTGATATCGGAAGGGTTAAGGGGATAAATACCGATATCGAGTCAATTCCGAATTTTAAAGAGTATGAAGCAGAGTACCCTTCAGGATTTCTTACAGTTCCTGCTATCGGAGCCGGAACTGCAAATACCGAGTTTGAAATACTTACAGGTATGAAGAGTAAGGATTTCGGAGCAGGAGAGTATCCGTATAAGACTGTACTTACTACTACACCATGTGAAAGTATGGCACAGCTCCTTCTCAGGGATGGGTACGGAACACATGCTATCCATAATAATAAAGCAAAGTTCTATTCAAGAGATGTAACCTATGGGAATCTGGGATTCCAGACCTTTACTTCTTTGGAGTATATGAAGGATTTTGAACGTACTGAAACAGGCTGGGCAAAAGACAGTTGTCTTCCTGATGAAATAATAGCTGCTCTTGATTCTGATGAAGAGCCTGATTTTGTATATACAATATCAGTTCAGGGACATGGAAGATATCCTACTGATGCACTGAAGACCGAAGAACATGTTCAGGTTACACTTGATAATGAAAATGAGGAGCTTCAGTATCAATTCGGTTATTTTGTTAATCAATGTTATGAAATGGATGAGATGATCAAGGATCTTAAGGACAGGCTTGATGAACGTGGAGATGATTATGTTCTTCTGCTTTACGGAGATCATATTCCAAGTCTTACCTTTGAGGAAGGACAGTTTATTTCCGGAACTGAATCTCAGACAGAATATGTCATAATTAGTAATTATGATCTTGGCCTTGAAGACAGAGATGTTTATGCATATGAGATGTCGGACTATATACTTCGGGCACTTGGATATAAAACGGGTGTTTGTCAGGATGTTCACCAGAGATTCTTTAATTTTGATTCGCCTGAAGATAGTGAAGTATTTGATCAGAAGATTCAGCTTGTTGAGTATGATATGCTCTATGGCGATAAATTTATATATAATTTTATTCCGGAATATACAGGTGTAGATATACAGCTGGGTCTTTATCCTATCACAACAGATGCTGTGGAATACATATCCGGTACAGGCTCTCTTAAGGTCACAGGCTCTAATTTTACCCCGTTTTCTGTGGTCCTTTTGGACGAGACAAGATTGCAGACTGTTTATGTGGATGAACATACACTTATCGTTCCGAAAGAAGAACTGGATGGAAAACCTGAAGGTGGTAATGAGATATGTGTTGCTCAGATAGATAAGGATAAACATGAGCTTTCGAGAACAAATACTATATATTTCTATTAAGACCCCACATCTTAATAGAATGATGTTTTAATATAAATCAGAGGAGAAAGAAATGGTAAGAGAAGATATCAGGAATGTTGCGATCATCGCCCATGTAGATCATGGTAAGACTACCCTTGTTGACGGACTGTTAAAGCAAAGTGGTGTTTTTCGTGAAAATCAGGAAGTTGCTGAAAGAGTAATGGATTCCAATGATATAGAAAGAGAAAGAGGAATCACTATTCTTTCCAAGAATACAGCGGTTTCATATAATGGTGTAAAGATCAATATCATAGATACACCGGGACATGCTGATTTCGGAGGAGAAGTAGAACGAGTTCTGAAAATGGTAAATGGTGTAATACTTGTGGTTGATGCCTTCGAGGGACCAATGCCCCAGACCAGATTTGTACTTCAGAAAGCACTTGCACTTGATCTTGCGGTTATAGTCTGCGTAAATAAGATAGACAGACCTGATGCGCGACCTGAAGCTGTTGAAGAGGAGGTTCTCGAGCTTCTTCTTGATCTTGATGCCAATGAACAGCAGCTGGATTGTCCGTTTGTTTATGCTTCGGCACGTGAGGGGGTTGCTTCTTACAGTGCTGACGAACCGGGAACGGATATGAAGCCTCTTTTTGAGACTATATTAAAGAATATTCCTGCTCCGGAGGGTGATCCGGACAGAGGAACCCAGATACTGATATCTACCATAGATTATAATGAATATACCGGAAGAATCGGTGACGGAAAGGTTGATAACGGAAGCATAAAGGTCAATCAGGAAGCACTTATCGTTAATCATCATGAGCCTGACAGGAAAGAAAAAGTAAAGATAACAAAGCTTTATGAGTATGATGGTCTGTCAAAGGTTGATGTAGATGAGGCAACAGTTGGCTCCATAGTAGCTGTATCCGGAATAGCTGATCTGAAGATAGGAGATACTATTTGTTCTGTAGATGAGCCGGATGCAATACCGTTCCAGAAAATAACCGAGCCCACTATATCCATGAACTTTCTGGTAAATGATTCACCTCTTTCCGGAAAGGAAGGAAAGTTCGTAACCAGCCGACAGCTTAGAGACAGACTTTATCGTGAGCTGAATACGGATGTATCTCTCAGAGTTGAGGATACGGAATCTACAGACTGCTTTAAGGTTTCCGGTCGTGGTGAACTGCATTTGTCCGTTCTTATTGAAAATATGCGCCGTGAAGGCTATGAATTTGCTGTCAGCAAGGCAGAGGTTATTTATAAAGAGGATGAGAGAGGCAAAAAACTTGAGCCTTTTGAGATAGCAATGATAGATGTTCCCGATGAGTTTTCGGGTACAGTAATAAATATGCTCAGCATTCGAAAGGGTGAGCTCTCAGGTATGGCTCCGATAAACGGAGGTACACGTCTGGAGTTTAGAATTCCTTCCAGAGGGCTTATCGGTTTCAGAGGAGAGTTCCTTACAGCTACAAAGGGAAATGGAGTCATCAATACTACATTTGACGGATATGATTCCTATAAGGGCGATATGAGCTACAGATCAAATGGAAGCCTTATCGCTTTTGAAGCCGGAAATTCTGTTACATATGGTTTGTTTAATGCTCAGGAACGTGGAACACTTTTTATCGGTCCGGGTGTTGAAGTGTATGCTGGTATGGTTGTGGGAGAGACAGGACGTCAGGAGGATATTGAGGTTAATATCTGCAAGACGAAGCATCTTACAAATACCAGATCTTCCGGGGCTGATGAAGCACTGAAGCTTGTTCCGCCTAAGCAGATGTCACTTGAGCAGTGTCTCGATTTTCTTGATACAGATGAGCTTCTGGAGATTACACCTGAGAATCTTCGTATCAGAAAGAAGATACTTGATTCAAGAATGAGAATGAGAGCAAACAGACAATCACAGTAGAGTGAATTGTCATTCTGAGCGAAGCGAAGAATCTTAAATGAAGGAGAGGTATAAAATGAGAAATCTTACAATGTTGATGGATTTTTATGAGCTTACTATGGCTAATGGTTATTTCGTGACCGGAAACAAGGATAAGATCGCTGTATTTGATATGTTTTACAGAGATAATCCTGATGATGGGGGTTTTGTAATAAGTGCCGGTCTTGAAATGCTTATTGATTATGTTCTGGGACTTAAGTTTACAGATGATGACATAGAGTATCTCAGAGGCAGAAAGATGTTTGACGAGGGCTTCCTGGAGTATTTAAGAAACTTCAAGTTTACGGGTACTATAGAAGCTATACCTGAGGGAACTATTGTTTATCCAAATACACCAATAGTAACTGTTACGGCTCCGATTATTGAGGCGCAGCTTCTTGAGACAATGCTTCTTATCTGCATTAATTTCCAGTCTCTTATAGCAACAAAGGCAAATCGTATAACCAGAGCTGCAGGAGATGCAGTGGTTATGGAGTTTGGTGCCAGACGTGCACAGGGACCTGACGCTGCTGTATGGGGTACCAGAGCCTGCTACATAGGTGGTGTTAATACTACAGCTACTGTTATGGCGGATCAGCAGTTCGGTGTGACAGCAGTTGGTACAATGGCTCACAGCTGGGTTGAGTTTTTCGGCAATGAATACGAATCATTTAAGGCATACGCTGAAGTTTATCCTGACAACTGCGTACTCCTTATAGATACATTTGACATACTTGAGAGTGGACTTCCAAATGCAATCAAGGTTGCTCATGAGGTTCTTGAGCCGATGGGTAAGCGCCTTAAGGGTGTAAGAATAGACAGCGGAGACCTTGCCTACTTCTCAAAAGCGATCAGAAGAAAACTGGATGCAGAGGGACTTAATGATTGTTCTGTTGTGGTTTCAAACAGTGTTGATGAATATCTTATCGATTCACTTAACAGACAGGGTGCCAGAATTGATTCATACGGTGTCGGCGAAAGAATGATCACATCAAAGTCCGATCCTGTATTTGGTGGAGTTTATAAGCTGGTTGCTGTTAAGGATGGTGATGAATTCATCCCTAAGATTAAAATATCCGAAAATGTTGAGAAGATAACAAATCCGGGCAAGAAAAAGGTTTATCGTATTTACAGTAAGAATACAGGTTATGCTATAGCAGATCTTCTTACCCTCGCAGATGAAGAACCTGATTTTTCGGAATCTTATCAGTTTGTAGATCCAAAGAAACCTTGGAAAAATATGAAGTTCAGAAATGTTGAAGTAAAACCTCTTCAGGTTACTATCTTCAAGGATGGTGAACTGGTTTATGACAGACCGTCTCTTCCTGAAATCCAGCAGTTTGTAAAGGATCAGCTTAAGAATGAGATATGGGAAGAGGAACAGCGTTTCTACAATCCTCATATACATTATCTTGATCTTTCACAGAAGCTTTATGATACCAAAAAAGATCTTCTTTCCGGTGTTGAATTTGTAGATTAATATTTACAATGAATATCAGGATATGGTACTATAAAAATGTATGAATTAATGTATGGGAGGGGTACGTGTGGAAGACATTAATAGAAGCTATGATGAGTTCACACTTAATTTTAAACTCGAGGAAGATGTACCTATAGATCAGTTTGAAATGACTATGTACAACTATGAGTTTGTAGGAAATAAGACAAAATGTACATGTGTTGCTATCGACGGAGTCAGAGCATTGCAGTTCAAGGTGCCGGCAACACTTCCATTGGAACAGTTCCTGCGTAAACAGCTGTATAAGGGTGAATTTTTATCTATTTTATCAAATATACTTAATCAGCTTATTTATTTTTCTGAAAACAATATGTCTCTTAATAAGCTGCTGCTGAATGTGCATTATATGTATATTGAGTTATCTACTTTAGATATACAGCTTCTTTACTTACCTGTTAATAAGAAGTTTGCTGATTGTAATGTGACTGAATTTATTCAGAATTTCATAAGCAAGGTAAGATTTGCAAATATGGAATCTGTTGAGTGTGTTGATCAGATACTCAGATATCTTGACAGTAAGCTTATGTTCAATCTTGAGGAGTTCTATCAGTATATCCTTTCACTTGAGCAGGAGAGTATCAACGAAGATGAAAATACTCAGAACAATGACGGACATACAGCTATGCTTGCAACTTCTGAGAATTATAATAATCCTGTACCTTATCTGGTAAGAGTTAAGACAAATGAACTTATACCTATACTTCATAAGGAGTTTATGGTTGGTAAATCTATCAATTGCGACTATCAGATATCCGATAACAGGAAGGTCAGCAGGAAGCATGCCATTTTCCGTATCAGTAACGGAGAGTGCTATGTAAGAGATAATGATTCAACGAATCATACATTTATAAACGGACAGCTTATTCAGCCCGGAGTTGAAATCATGCTTTCAAATGATGATTATATCAGACTCGGCGATGAAGAGTTCAGATATTGGGTTAGATAGTGTTTGTATATAAGATGTTTGAATAATAGGGTGAGAAAAAAAGATTCCTCGGATCTGTTCCGAAGAATCTTTTTTTATTAATTTATGATAATTTGTATTTGTTTTGAATCTGTTTAAATCATTATGAGAGCTTGTTTAAAAACTCCTCATTGATCTCGATAACCTTTTTCATTGCATCAGGTCCGGGAGCACCGATGGTGTTTCTTTTTCCGACACAGGTCTCAAGACTTATGGCTTCATATATATCATCGTCAAACACATCACAGATCTGCTTAAATTCGTTGATGGAAAGCTCTTCGAGAGATTTTTTGGTATCAATAGCATAAAGCACTAGATTTCCGATGATTCCGTGAGCATCTCTGAAAGGAACTCCCTTCTTGACCAGATAGTCAGCTGCGTCGGTTGCATTTGTGAAGCCGTTCATGGCACTTTTTTTCATGGCTTCTTTATTTATCTGCATGGTGCTTATCATTCCGTTAAAGAGTGATATGCAGCCCTTTACTGTATCTATGGCATCAAATGTAAGCTCTTTATCCTCCTGCATATCCTTGTTATATGCCAGGGGGATACCTTTCATTGAAGTCATTATTGAGATGAGAGCACCGTATACTCTGCCGGTTTTTCCTCTGACAAGCTCTGCAATATCAGGATTCTTTTTCTGAGGCATGATAGAGCTTCCGGTACTGTATGCATCATCGAGCTCGACAAACTGGTATTCATTTGAATTCCAGATGATTATCTCCTCGGAGAATCTGGAGAGATGCATGCTTATGGTTGCCAGAGCACTGAGAAGCTCAATAACGTAATCTCTGTCTGAAACTGAATCCATACTGTTCAGTGTAGGTCCGTTAAATTCAAGCAGACTTGCCGTGAGTTCTCTGTTCAGTGGATATGTTGTTCCTGCAAGAGCTCCCGCTCCCAGAGGGCAGTAGTTCATTCTATCATATATATCGTTCATTCTGCTGTAGTCCCGCTTGAACATTTCCATATAAGCCCCGGTGTGATGTGAGAATGTAACGGGCTGAGCCTTCTGAAGATGTGTAAATCCGGGCATATAGGTATCGAGATTTTCCTTCATAAGTTTATGAAGTGTTTTCATAAGATCCACAAGCAGAGCTTTGATGTCCTTTATTTCATCTCTGACATAGAGTCGCATATCCAGTGCAACCTGATCGTTCCTGCTTCGGCCGGTATGAAGCTTCTTACCGGTATCACCGATCCTGTCGATGAGGTTTGATTCTACAAAGCTGTGTATATCCTCATATTCTGAAGTGATGAGAAGACGTCCGGCTTCTATATCCTCGAGAATACCGCGAAGTCCTTCAACAATTTTCTCTGATTCTTCCTTTGTTATTATTCCTGCCTCGCCAAGCATAGTTGCGTGGGCTATGCTTCCTTCAATATCCTGTCTGTAAAATTTCTGATCAAATGATATGGAAGCGTTGAAATTATATACAAGCTGGTCGGTTTCCTTTGTGAAACGACCTCCCCAAAGCTGAGCCATTTATCTTTACCTCTTTTATATTTATTATTCACGGATTTTTATATCGCGCGAACCTTACTTAGTTTAATACATACAAGAATATGTCGCAAGAAAAAATTATATGTGGTATCATGACAGAGTGTAAGTGTATAAGCTTTGCATCGGATTAAACTATATTAATAAGGTGTATTTATGAAACTAAAATATTTAACTGTAATTCTTTTCATTATATTAACAATGGGCCTTGTTGCTTTTGGTATTAAGACCAGTGTTTCAGATAAAAATGATGAACATAAGTCCTCGCCGGGTGAGAAAACTGAAATAGTTGTTCTTCATAATACTGAAGAAGTATCTGAAAAGATAAATGAAGCTCTTGATGGTAAATCGGATGGTACCATTTCACTCAATATCTCAAATGATATTTCAGATGATGAGTTGAAAAAAGTTAATCTGGCTGTTAATTCCATGAAGGGCAGTATTAAATCCATTACTATTTATAATACAAATACATATGATCTGAGTGAATCATATCGTGAGGTTGAGTTTGATTATGTAAGATCCGACACAATGTATGTTTATGACAGCATAGTAAATAATGCCGATATACCTGAGGATAAGATCGAAGCTTTGAAACTCAGAAATGTATGTCAGAGCTTTATCAGTCAGAATATCAGTGAATATATGACAGACTATGATAAGGAACTGGCAATCCATGATTATATTATAAATAATTGTGAATACGGCTTTAGCGATAATAATGATGATTCGGAATACAGTGCATATGGGGCTTTGGTAAACGGGAGGGCGGTCTGTTCCGGTTATGCCGCAGCCACAAATCTGCTTCTTATGTGTGTGGGAATCGATAGTAACGTGATAACTGGACTTGCAACTAACCTTGAAACCGGCGAGACAGAGAATCATGCCTGGAATCAGGTTAAGATAGGAGGAGAGTGGTATCATCTTGATACAACCTGGGATGATCCTGTGGGCGTAAGAGAATCAATGATCCATGAGTTCTTTAATGTCAGTGATGATATTATTGATGATACACATGAATGGGACAAAAAAAATGCAACTATGTGTTCCAGTATGAAATATAATTACTATATAAGAAAGGGTGCATATATCTATGATGTGAATTCCCTGGAAAATTATTGCTATACTCAGCTTACCACGGGAAATGATGATTATCTGGAATGTGCTCTTAAAAACGTGGATGTAACAGATGAAACATTACAGTTTTTATTTAACTATGATATGGTTGAAACCATCAGTTATTCAACTGACGGAACAGATGAATATAAGATACTTTCGGTTTACATAAATCAGTAATTTTTTGGCTTTTGGTTAAATTTACTCCTGTTTATTGAAATTAGTTTCCGTAACTCAAGTGAATTTTGTGCAATTTTCCTAAAACTTTTTGTTGATTTATAACAAATGATGTGGTAGTATAATTGTAACAAGTAAAAAGATTTCTTAATAATACTTAAAAACCATCCTTTCATCAATCCCGGATCAAGAGATCCGGGATTTTTCTGCAGTCTATTTTATTTTTGACTTTTGACTTTACAAGCGTTATCATGTCGTATGGTGTTTAATGCACATATTTTATATGAATCAAAATATACTTATAAAGAAAAGAGGCGTATAGAAGATGAGTTCAAAAAAAGGTAATCTCTCAATAAACAGTGAGAATATATTTCCCATTATAAAAAAATGGTTATATTCCGATCATGATATTTTTGTGAGAGAGCTGATATCCAACGGTGTGGATGCAATTACAAAATTAAAAAGGCTTGATTCTATGGGAGAGGCTGAGATAGAGGACAGCCCTCAGTACAGAATTACCATTACATCCAGTCCCAAGGAGAAAACTCTTACCTTTGAAGATAATGGTATAGGTATGACTGCAGAAGAGGTGGAAAAGTATATTAACCAGATAGCTTTTTCCGGGGCTGCTGATTTCCTTGAAAAGTATAAGGACAAGGATCAGAGTGAGCAGATCATAGGTCATTTCGGTCTTGGATTCTATTCTGCATTTATGGTTGCGGATAAGGTGACTATTGATACACTTTCATATCAGGATGGAGCCGAGAGTGTTCACTGGGAAAGTGATGGTGGTCTCACATATGAGC
>CACZLA010000022.1 GCA_902781895.1 uncultured Lachnospiraceae bacterium | reverse complement strand
TACCATAGCCCTTGCCCTTAAGAGTTTCAGCTGCTTCCCAGAACTTATCCCAATTCTGTGATCCAGCACCAATGATTTCAGCTACTTCCTTCGGATCATCTGTTCCGAAAGCATCCTTAGCGATTGAACGTCTGTAGATGAAAGCACCACCTGTTGCCTGATATCCAAGACCAACTACCTTACCATCAGGATTTGTTCCGATATCAACTGTATAAGGAGCTATCTTAGCTGCGTCAATCTCATTCTGAGTATCGATACCAAGATCATCATATGGACATGCATAAGATGCCATATCGCCCTGTGTATACTTGAGTACGAATGCAGCCTCTGCACAATAGATGTCAGGAGCATCCTCTCCACCTGCTAAAAGTGCCTGATCGAGAGCCGGCTGATAAGCACCCTCTGTAGTAGCGATGATTGTAGTCTTGATCTCATACTTGAAATCAGGATGTAATTCCTTAAACTTGTCAATCATGTTAGGAACTTCGTCTGTGAATGACCAAACGTTGATAGTCTCGCCTTCACCAACAGGACCTGAACTCTCTTCCTTCTTCTCTGAATCTCCGCTTGAAGCATCATCTTTAGCAGCTTCTGTAGTTGACTCAGCAGCTGTTGTTGTCTCTTCCTTGCTTGAGTCATCTTTGTCACCACATCCGGTAACGAGTGATGCTACCATACATGCACTAAGTGCTGCAGCAGCAAAACGTTTCATTTTTCTCATTTTTGAAACCTCCTAGATAATATAAAAAATCATCCCAATTATGTGTACACATTAGGGAACAGGTATTCCCTGTTTCCCTGACTGTAAACATTATAGTAAATAATATACAAAAACTCTTATCATAAATTGCGGTTCTTTTAACATATATTGCTAAGTAACTGACATTTAGCAAAATTTGCTGTCATAAAAATAAGTCAATGAGGACAGTCCCCATTGACTTATCATTTTAAAAGCAAATGCTTTATTTAACAGAGAATTTATATATGCTTTCAGTATGATAACGTTCATCCGCATTAAAGATCGGTGAATCTATATCATCCTCCGGAATAAAGTTCATTGCATTAGGTATATACTGGGGTTCAAGACACATACCCGATCTGTTATGATAATCAAAACTGCCTTTTCCCTTTTGCTCACCCACAAAGTTTCCAGAATAGAACTGTGTACCTGTCTGATCTGAGAAAAGATCCATACATATACCTGAGTCAGGTGAATATACAGTTGCAAAATGTCTTATATTTCCTGTTACACCATTTATAATGTAATTGTGATCATATCCGCCAACATATTCCAGCTGTATTTCGGATTTATTAATATCCTCACCTATCACCTTGGGTGTTCTGAAATCAAACACCGTATTTTCAACAGGAGCATTCTCTTCCGTCGGTATGGATTTAGAATCAATTACCGGATTATAGTAATCAGCATTGATGGTAAGAACATGATTTTCAATACTTCCCTTATAATGTCCGTTAAGGTTCAGGTACATATGACTTGTCAGATTAATAACTGTTTTCTTAGTTGATACAGCATCATATGCAATTTTGAACTCATTATCATCTGAAACGCTGTATGTAACTGTGATGGTTACATCCCCCGGAAGCTTCTGTTCCATATCATCGGATTTACAAATAAATGATACAGATGAATCATCATAAAACAGTGCAGTCCACATCTTTTTGTCTATACCGTTATATCCGCTGTGAAGATTATTCTCATTATCATTCTGATCCATCTGATAGGTTACGCCATCTATAGTAACCTTTCCCTCGAATATACGATTTGCATTTCTTCCGATGATTGTACCGAAGAAGGTTGAACCTTCTTCATATGATTTAACATCATCATATCCAAGCTGAATATCACGGAGCTTCCCCTGCTTATCGGGAACCTCAAGCTTTACGACTGTTGCTCCAAAATCGATAATAGTTGCCGACATTCCGGATTTATTTGATATAGTATATGCATTTACCACATCCCCATTTCCGGTTTTACCAAAAACCTCTTTCATCCTTTCAACCTCCTGTTTATTGATATAACCCCTTTATAGTTGGATATATTTTTTTGAACTCCTGATATTTCTTCTCATATTTTTCAACAAGATCAGCTTCAGGTTCAACTGTTTCCACAACATTTACAAGACTCTTTGAAGCAGTAATTACATCCGGATATTTTCCACAGCCTACTGCAGCAAGTATTGCACCTCCGAGAGCAGGACCTTCATCATTTTCCTGTATTTCAAGAGTGATATTCATAACATTTGCGATAATCCTTCTCCATAACGGACTCTTTGCTCCGCCACCGCAGATATTAGATACCTTTATTTCGATTCCGAGAGATCTTGCAACCTCAAGTGAATCTCTCAGTCCGAATGCAACTCCTTCAAGAACTGCCTGAACCATATCTTCTCTGGTTGTATCCATACTCATTCCCAGGAATCCGGCTCTTACAAGAGGATCATTATGAGGAGATCTTTCACCCATAAGATAAGGAATGAAGAAAACATTATTCTCACCCAGTTTAGTGATTCCGGTCTGACTGCCTGCATAATCCTTGTCCTTCAGGATTTCATCCATCCACCACTTATTACAGGATGCAGCAGAAAGCATGCAACCCATCAAATGGAATCCGCCATCAGCATGTGCAAATGAGTGAAGTGAATTCTTATCATCAACAGAGAATTTATCATTTGAAATAAACAATGTTCCGGATGTACCGAGAGAAAGATTACATCCACCGGCTCCTACAGTACCTGTTCCCACAGCAGCTGCCGCATTATCCCCTGCTCCTGCAACAACCTTAAGCTGTCCGCTGATACCAAGCTGTGCTGCTATTTCACCCTTTACTGTACCTACCGTATCAAAGCTTTCATGAAGCTCAGGCATCTCGACACCTGTAAGTCCGCAGATTTCAAGCATCTGCTCTGACCATTTTTTGTTTTTTACATCCATCAGAAGCATACCTGATGCATCGGAATAGTCAGATACGTAAGAACCTGTAAGTCTGAAAACTATATAATCCTTAGGAAGCATAACCTTCTTTATTCTGGCAAAATTTTCAGGTTCATTATTTTTAACCCACAGTACCTTCGGTGCTGTAAATCCGGCAAATGCTATATTACCCGTATATTCTGACAGTTTATCTTTTCCAATCTCATTATTGAGATAATCTGTCTCTTTTGTTGTACGGCCATCATTCCAAAGTATGGCAGGACGGATAACTTCATCATTTTCATCAAGGATTACCAGACCATGCATCTGTCCGCCGACACCTATGCCGTCAACGGTTCTGTCCTCCATTCCATCCAGAAGTTTACCGATACCTTCTATAGTACCCTTATACCAGTCTTCGGGACTCTGCTCTGACCATCCGCTTTTCGGAAAGCTTATAGGATATTCAACAGAAACTGTGCGAAGTATTTTTCCATCTTCACTCATTGCAAGCAGTTTTACTGCAGATGTACCTAAATCAACTCCTATATACATTTTTAACCTCCTGATTCAAACATGAAATATGGGGCAGGTTTCAGCGAAGACAAAACCTACCCCCATCCCTTTGTTGTTATATATTTATCATATATTTTTTATTCTTAACTAAATGGATTCTCAGACGGATATCTGACTCCGGCAGGCTGATTGTAATTTATCTCATCAAGCTCAACTCCGATAAACTTAAATACCTCAAAGAGAAGTCTTCCGTTATGGTGGAAGGTTATAGCTGCATGATGAGGATAATTCTTTTCAACCAGTACATGTCTGTAGAATCTTCCCATCTCAGGAATAGCAAATATTCCGATGGAACCGAAGGATCTTGTTCTTACAGGAAGTATCTCTCCCTCAGCAACATATGCACGAAGCTTTGCATCAGATGTACTCTGAAGTCTGTATACTGTTGCCTCACCCGGAATAAGATCTCCTTCAAGAGTACCATTTGTAACCTCTTCAGGAAGAGTTCTTGCCATTATCTTCTGATTCTTCATCTCATGGAATGCAAGCTTTGTAGTACATGTATTTCCACAATGGAAGCCCATGAATGTATCCTTAATAGTATAATCATAATCAAACTTGCCCTTGATCTCTGACTCATACATATCCTTCGGAACAGAATTGTTGATATCAAGAAGTGTTACGGCATCATCGCTAACCAGCTGTCCTATATACTCTGAAAGTGCTCCGTAAATATCAACCTCACATGAAACAGGTATTCCTCTTTTTGCAAGACGGCTGTTTACATAGCATGGAACAAATCCGAACTGTGTCTGGAATGCAGGCCAGCACTTTCCTGCTATTATGGTAAATTCACGGCTGCCCTTATGTCCCTCGATCCAGTCAAGAAGGGTTATTTCATACTGAGCAAGCTTATTTAATACTTCAGGCTTCTTATTTCCGCTTCCAAGCTCTTCAGCCATATCCTTTGCGACCTCAGCAATACGAGGATCGTCAGCGTGCTTATTAAATGCTTCAAACAGATCAAGCTCAGAGTTTTCTTCTATCTCAACATCGAGATTGTAAAGCTGTTTGATAGGAGCATTACATGCAAGGAAGTCCTGTGGTCTTGGACCAAAGCCTATAATCTTAAGATTGCTGAGTGCTATCTTAACCTTGGCAATGGTTTTGAAATCATTTATCATATCAGCTATTTCTTCAGCTGTACCAACCGGATACTCAGGAATGTAAGCCTTAAGATTTCTAAGATAAAGGTTATAGCTTGCATTCAGCATACCACAGTAAGCATCTCCTCTGTCATCACAGAGCTTTTCTCCTGCTTCCTCAGCAGCAGCAACAACCATTGAAGGCCCGTTAAACTCTTTAACCAGTAATATCTCAGAACTCTCCGGTCCGAAGTTTCCAAGGAATACAACAAGTGCATTACATCCTGCATTGTTAACCTCAGCAAGAGCTTTCCTCATATCAATCTCATTTTCAACTGTTGTCTTGCAGTTATATATTTCACCATAAGTCTTTGTATACTCTGCAACGACAGCCTCGCGTCTGCTTTCTGAAAGACTCATAGGGAAGCAGTCTCTGCTGACAGCTACTATTCCCAACTTTACTGTAGGCATATTTTCCATTTTTGTATCCTCCTTGAACTATAGTTTAGATTTATATTACTCACCGAAAACCTTTTTGTAGTCTTCCTGGAATTTTACAATACCCTGATCTGTAAGCGGATGCTTTGTCATCTGCTCGATAACTCCATAAGGTACTGTAGCTATATCAGCACCTGCAAGAGCACACTCAGTTACATGAACAGTGTTTCTGATACTTGCAGCAATTATCTCAGTAGAAATATCATAATTGCTGAAGATCTGAACTATATGCTCTATAAGTTCGATACCCGGTGAACTTATATCATCAAGTCTTCCGAGGAAAGGTGAAACATAGGTTGCACCTGCTCTTGCAGCAAGAAGTGCCTGATTTGCCGAAAAGATAAGAGTAACATTTGTTTTTATTCCTTCTGCAGAAAGAACCTTAACCGCCTTTAATCCTTCAACAGTCATAGGGATCTTTACGATCATATTAGGATGAATGGCTGCTATCTCACGTCCTTCTTTTATCATACCTTCAGCATTAACTGTTGTAGCCTTAACCTCACCGCTGATAGGTCCGTCAACTATTGATGTTATCTCTTTAATTACTTCCGTAAAATCTCTTCCTTCTTTAGCTATAAGTGAAGGATTGGTTGTTACTCCGCAGATAACTCCCATATCATTTGCTTTTCTGATATCATCTACATTTGCTGTGTCAATAAAGAATTTCATTTCTTTCCTCCGTTTAATTATAGAATTATTTCACCTTCAAGGCAGTCATTACCCGTCAGTTCTTTACTTCTTGTGTCAGGCTGCTGACCGCCAACGTAAATCTTGTATTTACCTTTCAGATTAACTCTTTTTCCGTTTTCAAGCACTGTACTGAAAAGTCTGCTGTTAAAATCAAACTGAATAACCTTGAACTCTCCAGGTTCAAGAGTAACTCTTTCAAATCCCGCCAGACTGTATTTCGGCTGATTGGATGGATCAAGAAGTTTATCCAGATCGGATATGTCAGTGTTGAGTCCATTTTCAAGCTTTTCTGCAGGCATTTTATCAATATAGAGCTCAGCTATCTCATCAGCCTTAACATTGCCTGTATTCTTAACAGTTATGATTGCACCGTTTTCGGTAATGCTGAGATCATAATATTCAAATGTCGAATATGAAAGTCCGTATCCGAATGGATAAACAACATCTCCGTCAAAATATCTGTAGGTTCTTCCCTTCATGCTGTAATCGTCCATAGGAGGCTGGGTTTCATCCTTGTAAAATGTAACAGGAAGCTTTCCACCGGGAACAGCATCACCGAATATAATATCTGCAACTGCCTGTCCGCCGGCCTGTCCGCTGTACCAGCTCTGAATCACTGCATTGCACTTTTCGCTTTCAGCACTGAGATCCATAGCACTACCTGTATTACAAACAAGAATCACAGGCTTTCCAGTACTGACAACTCTGTCAACAAGTCTTCTTTGTGGTTCAAGAAGATAAAGAGATATCTTATCTCCGCCGGCGAATGCATTTCCCGTATCTCCCTGCTCGCCCTCTATGCTGGGATCAAGTCCGACATAAAGAATCACAACATCACTTGCTTTTGCAACAGTTTCAGCTTCACTGAGTCTGTCGTCATCCATTGCAAGATTCTGTACCTTATCACCAAAGAGATGTGAACCTTCAGAATATAACACTCTGGTTCCGGGAGCCACTGCATTTCTTACGCCCTCGAGGTTTGTTACATATCTTGAGGATGTACCGTTATAATTACCCTCAAGTACAGCTATGGAAGTTGCTGTTGGTCCGATAACTGCAACAGTCTTTATCTCATCCTTCTTAAGAGGAAGTATTCCGTCATTCTTAAGCAGAACGGTTGCATTTACACTTGCCTGATATGACAGCTCAGCAGATTCATCTGTATCTATGGATTCAATACCTATGCTGTCATATTCGCAGTCATCATCAAACATTCCAAGTGCAGCCCTTATTGTATAAGCACTGATAGCAGCATTTCTGATTTCTTCTTCTGTAACAAGTCCCTGGTCATATGCTTCCATCATGCTCTGATAAGCAATACCTGCATTCACATCACAGGTTGCCTTAAGAGCTAATGCACAGGTTTCAAAAACATTTGATGTTACATGATGATCACCATGTATATCCATAAGAGCAAGAAAATCCGAAACAAAATAACCATCAAAGCCCCAGTCATTTCTGAGTCTCTGCTTTACAAGCTCTGAGCTTGTGCAGGCAGGCTCACCGTTAACTCTGTTATAAGCTCCCATAACACCTGCAACATCAGCTTCCTTTACAGCATCATAAAATGCAGCTGTATATGTTTCTTCAATATCCTTCTGATTTGCTTTTGCATCAAAACCATGTCTGGTTGCCTCAGGTCCCGAATGTACTGCGTAGTGCTTTGCACAGGCAGCAGTTTTAAGATATTTTCCTGCCCCCTGAAGCCCCTTTATAAAAGCAACACCGAGTCTGCCGGTAAGATAAGGATCCTCACCATAGGTCTCCTGGCCTCTTCCCCATCTGGCATCCCTGAAAATATTTATGTTTGGAGACCAAAGTGTAATACCTTTGTAAATATCTCTGTCTCCAAGCTTCCTTGATTCATTGTACTTTGCTCTTGTTTCGGTAGCTATAACATCTCCGATCTTCTGAAGCATTTCCTTATCAAACATTGAAGCAAGAGCTATGGCCTGAGGAAATACCGTTGCAGTTCCTGCCCTGGCCAGTCCGTGAAGTCCTTCATTCCACCAGTTATATGCCGGAATCCCAAGTCTTTCTATAGCCGGACTGTCATATCTTATCTGTGATGCAGCTTCTTCCAATGTCATGGAATCAACTAATGATTTTGCTTTTTCCTTAAACTCTTTTTTCATTGCAATCTCCATTCTGAGCGCATTATAAACGCAAATATTCTATTATTTATAATGACCTTCCTATTCATAGTAGCATAGAGATTTAGCAAATACTTTTCAAAAGTTGCTTATTTTTTTTCATATCTTGCTAAAAATATGCGGATTCCGTATGTCAAATACTGTCAAAGTATTTTTCTTTGGTACTAATGATATTTGAAATATACTTTTTTTTGCATTATAATAGTAGGGCTACAATCAAAACATAAAAATTATGATTATAGAATAAGGAGTAAACCACGTGAAACACTTAGGTATCGATATTGGTTCAACAACAGTAAAAATAGCTATTATCGACGAGGAAAATAACATCCTCTATTCAGAATATAAAAGGCACTTTGCAAAAATAAAAGAAACTCTGAGAGAGCTTCTTGAAAATGCCATAAAGGAAATAGGCGATACCGAGGTTGCCGCAGATATAACAGGCTCCGGCGGACTCGCTCTTTCAAATGTTATAGGAGTTCCGTTTGAGCAGGAGGTTGTTTGTGTATCTACTGCTCTTAAAACATTCGCTCCAAAAACTCAGGTAGCTATCGAGCTGGGTGGTGAGGATGCAAAGATCATCTACTTCTCTAAGAACGGAATCGAACAGAGAATGAACTCAGTCTGTGCCGGTGGTACAGGCTCATTTATAGATCAGATGGCCGCGCTTCTTATGACAGACGCATCAGGTCTTAACGAGCTGGCTAAGGATTATGATACCATCCATCCTATCGCAGCCCGTTGCGGTGTTTTCGCTAAAACAGATATACAGCCACTTATCAACGAAGGTGCTACAAAGCCGAACCTTTCCGCATCTATCTTTCAGGCTGTTGTAAATCAGACAATTTCAGGACTTGCATGCGGAAAGCCCATCCGGGGATATGTTGCATTTCTCGGAGGACCACTCCATTTCCTGGATCAGTTAAGGGCGAGATTTATCGATACTCTTAACCTTGATGAGGAACACTCCATCATTCCGGATAATTCACATTTGTTTGCTGCTTCAGGTGCAGCACTCCACGCTGATGATTCACAGACTATAATGCTCAAGGAGCTTGCTGAAAAGCTTACTCCGGAGCTTAAGATAGAGGTTGAAGTAAATCGTATGGAGCCACTTTTTAAAGGTGACGATGAATATAATGAATTTTCAAAACGTATGTCAAAATATAAGGTTCGCCGTGGTGACCTTTCTACCTATAAAGGAAATGTATTCCTTGGTATAGATGCCGGTTCTACCACAACAAAGCTTGCCCTTATCGGTGAGGAAGGCGAACTTCTTTATGACTTCTACAGCAACAACAACGGAAGTCCCGTAAACACCACCATAAGAGCTATGAAGGAAATATATAAGCTTCTTCCGGAAAATGTGGTTATAGCCGGAAGCTGCTCAACAGGCTACGGAGAAGCTCTTCTTAAATCCGCCTTCAATCTTGATTACGGTGAGGTTGAGACTATAGCTCACTACACTGCTGCCGCTTTCTTTGATCCGAAGGTTGATACCATCCTTGATATCGGCGGTCAGGATATGAAATGTATCAAGATTCGTGAAGGTGTTGTTGATAATGTAATGCTTAACGAATCATGCTCCTCCGGATGCGGTTCCTTTATTGAAACATTTGCTAACTCTCTTGATTACAAGGTTCAGGACTTTGCCAAGATAGCTCTTTTCGCAAAGAGTCCTATCGATCTCGGATCAAGATGTACAGTTTTCATGAATTCAAAAGTAAAGCAGGCTCAGAAGGAAGGAGCTTCTGTAGAAGATATTTCCGCAGGTCTTGCTTATTCGGTTATAAAGAACGCCCTGCTTAAGGTAATAAAACTGACTGATCCTAAACAGCTGGGTGAAAATATCGTCGTTCAGGGTGGTACCTTCTATAACGACGCTGTTCTTCGTGCATTTGAGCTTGTTTCAGGCGCAAAGGCTATCCGTCCTGATATTGCAGGTATTATGGGGGCATTCGGAGCTGCACTTATTGCCAGAGATAATTACGAGGAAGGATTTGTATCCGGCACTCTTCCAAGTAAAGAGGTGGATGAGCTTACCTACGAATCCCAGATGGCAAGATGTGGTGGTTGTACAAACAACTGTCTTCTTACTATAAATAAATTTACCGGCAACAGAAGATTCATAACTGGAAACAGATGCGAAAAGGGTCTCGGTCTTAAAAAGAACAAAGAGAATCTTCCGAATCTGTATGAATATAAGTTTAACCGTCTGTTCAATTATGAACCGCTTTCAAAGGAGGCGGCTGTTCGTGGTGAGATCGGTGTTCCGAGAGTTCTTAATATGTATGAGAACTATCCTTTCTGGTTCACATTCCTTACAGAGCTTAAATACAGAGTTATTCTTTCACCGAAGTCAGATAAGAATATATATCAGATGGGTATTGAATCTATACCAAGTGATACAGAATGTTATCCTGCAAAGATCAGTCACGGACATGTTATGTGGCTTGTTAAGCAGGGCTTAAAGCAGATATTCTATCCTTGTATTCCATATGAAATGAATGAAACACCGGACGCCAACAATCATTACAACTGTCCGATAGTTACATCATATTCAGAAAATATAAAGAATAATATGGAAGAAATCGAAACGGAGCGTATCACCTATATACGTCCTTTCCTTGCGTTGGACAACAAGCTTGCCCTTAAGGATCGTATGTTCAGGGAATTCTCTAAATATACTGATGTTACAAAGGATGAGATCAGCAATGCCATAGACAAAGCATATATAGAAGCTGACAAGGTTAAGGCTGATGTACGTAAAAAAGGCGAGGAAACTCTGAAATATCTGGAGGAAAACGGAAAAGTCGGAATCGTACTTGCCGGACGTCCTTATCATGTTGATCCCGAGATCAATCATGGTATACCTGAGCTTATAAACTCATACGGTGTTGCAGTTCTCTCAGAGGATTCCATATCACATTTATCAGATGTTGAAAGACCCCTTATCGTATCAGATCAGTGGATGTATCATTCCAGACTTTATAAGGCTGCAAACTATGTAAAGACCAAAACCAATCTTGAGCTTGTACAACTCTTCTCCTTCGGATGTGGTCTTGACGCTGTAACAACCGACTGCGTAAAGGATATTCTTTCCAACTCAAACAAGATATATACAGTACTAAAGATAGATGAGGTTTCAAACCTGGGAGCAGCAAGAATAAGAATCCGTTCTCTTCTATCTGCAATGAAGGTCAGAGAAAAAAAACAGTTCAGACCTATAGACTGTTCAACAGCTATAAACAGAGTTGAATTTACCAAAGAAATGCGTGACGAGTACACCGTACTTTGTCCTCAGATGTCTCCTATACATTTCAAGATGCTTCAGGCGGCTATGAAACATTTCCATGTAAACTTCATCATGCTTCCGGATGCTACAAAGAATACTATCGATGAAGGACTGAGATTCGTTAACAATGATGCCTGCTATCCTTCCATCATAGTTGTGGGACAGCTGATGGAAGCTATCCAGTCAGGTAAATATGATATTGATAAACTAGCCGTTGCAATCACCCAGACAGGTGGCGGATGCCGTGCAACCAACTATATCGGTTTTATCCGTCGTGCTCTCGAAAAATCAGGATATGGTCAGATACCTGTCCTCTCAATAAGTGCACAGGGACTTGAAAAGAATTCCGGATTCAAGGTAAATCTCAAAGGTCTTAAATGTGCTATGCACGCCGTTATGTACGGTGACCTCTTCATGAGAGTCGTTTACAGAACAAGACCTTACGAAAAGGTACCGGGATCTGTAAATAAGCTTCATAAGAAGTGGGAAAAGATTTGTATCAGAGATATTAACAGAGGATCCAGAAACTTCAAGAAAATCGTCAGAGATATTGTCAGAGAATTCGATGAGATTCCTCTTGATGAATCAGTAAGAAAGCCAAGAGTCGGTATTGTAGGAGAAATACTTGTTAAGTTCCTTCCATCTGCAAACAACCATCTGGTTGATCTGCTTGAGCAGGAAGGAGCCGAGGCTGTTATGCCGGATCTTCTTGACTTCCTCTTCTACAGTGCTTATAACAGTAATTACAAATATGAATACTTAGGTAAAACTAAGAAATCTGCAAAGATAAGTAATATACTTATAAAGATTCTCGAAAAGATGAGAAAGCCTATGAGTAAAGCTCTTGAAAGCAGTAATCGTTTCGAGCCGCCAACACCTATAGCTAAGATTGCAGAATATGCAAGACCTATAGTTTCCATCGGAAATGAGACCGGTGAGGGATGGTTCCTTACAGGAGAAATGATAGAGCTGATCAAGGAAGGCGCACCAAACATCGTCTGCTGTCAGCCATTTGCATGTCTTCCGAATCATATTATCGGTAAGGGCGTTATCAAGAAGCTCAGAAATGTTTATCCTGATGCAAACATAACTCCTATCGATTTCGATCCGGGTGCATCAGAGGTTAATCAGGTTAATCGTATAAAGCTTATGCTTGCAGCAGCAAGAGAAAACTTAGATAAGGAATAAAGGAAATAATAAAATGATCAGATTCAGTGAGGACAGGCTCTCCGTTGCGGAGTATCTAAACCTTCGTAAATCAGTGGGATGGGCCGAGCTCAGCGAAAGACAGGCTGAACTAGCTATAGAAAACTGTATGTATTCAATCTCTGCATATAATGATGATGGCAAACTTATAGGAATGGGCCGTATAGTCGGCGACGGTGCTGTCATCTGCTATATTCAGGATCTTATAGTACTACCTGAATATCATCATCATGGTGTGGGATCTGCACTCATGATGCACCTGAAAAACTATGTATCCTCTCTCACCACTCACGGCGAACGTATCATGCTCTGCCTCATGTGTGCAAAAGGACGAGAAGGATTCTACAAAAAAAACGGATTCATTCCAAGACCAACTGAAAATCTGGGTCCGGGAATGATCCTCTATATCCAAAAATAAAAGACAGAATAAAAATAAGAAAGTGGGGGAACCCCACTTTCTTATTTTTATAATCTTACAGAAATGCCTTCATTACGGAGGTATTTTTTTACTTCCTTTATTTCAAGTTCTTTGAAGTGGAATAAAGAGGCAGCAAGCGCAGCATCAGCTTTTCCCTCCACCAGAGCATCCTTAAAATGTTCGCATGTTCCTGCACCACCTGATGCAATGACCGGGACATCTACCGCTTCGGCAATAGTACGTGTCAGTTCTATATCATAGCCTGCTTTTGTTCCGTCAGCATCCATACTGGTAAGCAGTATCTCACCGGCTCCAAGCTCCACGGCTTTGACAGCCCACTCAACGGCGTCCAGTCCCATATCAACTCTTCCGCCGTTTTTATATACTGTCCAACCGTCAGAAGGCTTCCATTCATCATTTATCTTGATACTCTCGCTGTAGCTGAGAGATGGATCTGCAGCCTTTCCCACACGGCGTCTACGTGCATCTATGGCTATAACAACACACTGACTGCCGAACTTATCAGCAGCCTCACTGAGAAGCTGAGGATTATCTATGGCAGCGGAATTAACTGAAACCTTATCAGCTCCTTCTCTGAGTATAGCCCTGAAATCTTCGATGGTTCTTATTCCTCCTCCAACCGTAAATGGAATAAAAACGGTTTCGGCAACTCTTCTTACCATATCGCTAACTATCTGCCGTTTATCTGAAGACGCTGTAATATCAAGAAACACAAGTTCATCTGCCCCGGCCTTATCGTATGCTTTTCCACACTCAACCGGATCCCCTGCATCCACAAGATCCACAAAATTAACGCCCTTTACGACTCTTCCGTTATTCACATCCAGACATGGGATTATTCTTTTTGTATGCATTATTTACCCTCCCTTGTCATATCAATGAAATTTTGTAAGATTTTAAGTCCAACTTCCGAGCTTTTCTCGGGATGGAACTGAGTAGCCATTACATTTTTTCTTTCAACCGCAGCATCAATGCTGACATTATAATTCGTTCTGGCTATAACATCCTCATCATGAGCGGCTTTAAGATAATAAGAATGAACAAAATAAACGTATGATTCTTCGGGAACTCCGGCCAGTAGTCTGCTGTTTTTTACATTAAGACTGTTCCAGCCGATATGAGGTACCTTGTAAACATTTCCCGCATCATCATTATTTGGTATCTTCTTTATTTCTCCGTCTATAAGACCAAGTCCTGTGACACCGGGACTCTCCTCACTGCTGTTAAAAAGCAGCTGAAGTCCAAGACATATTCCGAGAAATGGTTTTCCTGTTTTGACAAAATCATTTATGGTACTTACCAGATCATAATCATTCAGTTTTTGCATAGCATCGCCAAATGAACCAACACCCGGAAGTATAGTTCCATCAGCTGAAAGAATAATATCTCTGTCTCTTGTGATCACAGCATCGGCACCCAGATAGACGAGAGCCTTCTCAACACTTTTTATATTTCCTGCATCATAATCAATAATAGCTATCATAATAATCCCTTTATACCAGCAAAACATCCAGACATAGCCGGATGTTTTACTTTTGATACGTATTTAAAGTAACAAATCAACGAAATTTAGAAATCGTTATCTGTGTTGATAATTGGAAATGAACCGGATTCTTTTCCATTGAATACATAATATACCCTGTCGTCCTCAGGCTTAACATAAACCTCGAGCTTCTTTAAATCAGCTGCCTTATTTCCGGAATCCTTCCAGATCTTTTTAGCCTCTGCAATTAAATCAGCCTGAAGTATCTGCTCACCGAAAAACTCGATATAAACATTCTCTTTCACTTCAGTACCTCCTATAATTTTAAATACTTTAACATTGATAGTTTATCACACAGTTTTCTTACAATCAAGTAAATATGTTTTAAACTCATATCTCGGAACTGTCATCTACTTCAAAATAGAATACAACTCCGTTTTCTTTATTATAAGCACCATAGTCTTTATCATGACTCTTCATGATCGCTGCCACTATGGAAAGGCCTATTCCCGAACCACCATAGCTTCTGGTTCTGGCAGCATCAACCTTATAAAATTTGATAAACAGTTTTTCCAGATCCTCGTCGCTTATGGTATCACCGTCATTATAAACACATACACGAAGTGTATTTTCTTTTTCCTCATACCATATCTTTATATCACCATCTTTTTTTACATAATGGATGGCATTTGACAGGTAATTCGTGATGACCTCTTCTATACGGAAGCTGTCGGCCCAGACATACTTATCATTTTTCTCATTAAAAATAATATTTACATTTCTGTCTTTTAAAAGAATTTGAGAATTTTTGATAACCTCTTCTATAAGCTTAGTTATATCAAATCTTTCAATACTGATATCATTTCCGGTTTCTATCTGATTCAGATCGATCAGTCTCATTACCAGCTGATTCATTTTTGTAGCTTCATCGGATATTACATCGCAGTAATAATCCATGGTTTCCTTATCGTCCGCGACACCGGATTTAAGTCCTTCAGCATAACCCTGTATAATGGCGAGGGGAGTCTTAAGCTCATGTGATGCATGAGATAAAAACTCAGATCTCATCTCTTCGATGTGTTCTTTTTCTCTAAGATTATTGGACAACTCCAGGTTTGCCGACTTAAGCTCTGTTATAGACTTCTCAAGATTCTCTGACATGATATTCATACTTTCACCAAGATCGCCTATCTCGTCCTTTGTCTTTATCTCAACCTTGGAACTGAAATCCATATTTGACATACGGCGTGCAACGTGTGACATCTGAATGATAGGTCTGGAGAACATATTGGTAAATATGAGAACTATAAGTACCTCAAATACCAGAAGTGCCAGTGAAACACTTGCAAAAAGCCTTGCGGCAAATGTTATATTTTCATGTACCGTCTCAACAGGTGTTCGGAGCACAACAATAAATCCATTCTTCAATATACCTACTAGATCATAATAGCTTCCGTTAGATTCACCGGTATCATTTACCGGATTGATGGTATTTCTGATAACCTTATAATCCTCGTTATTTGCTATCATATCATCAACTTTATAATCCTGAAGCAGGCTTTTTAAAGCAACGATGGTTTTATCGTTAAGCTTTACAGATGAATAAACACGGAAATTATCCGGGCTGATAACATATATGGAAGCACTTGTCTGATTTTCAACATATCCATACAGACTTACTATTTCTTCATTCTCAAGAGCGAGAATATTTTCCTCTTTAGAGAAAAACTCATTACAGGATTTATAAGTTGCTATCAGCTCACTTTTTGTATGGGACACATAGAATCTTTCAATAAAATGATTGCTGACTGCCCATGAGATCAAAATGGTACATAGGGTTGTAGAAAAAACAAGAATGGCTATTTTAAATCTTATGGAATGTTTGATCTTAAATCCCATCAATCAACCTCAAATTTATATCCCACAGCTCTTATAGTCTTTATATAAGAACCTTTATCTCCAAGCTTTGCTCTCAGTTTCTTAACATGTGTATCTATAGTTCTTGCATCACCGAAATAATCATAATTCCATACTCTGTTAAGAATATTGTCTCTGGTGAGAGCTCTTCCCTTATTATTCAAAAAGTATTCAAGAAGCTCAAATTCTTTATAAGAAAGCTCTATCTCTTCACCATCAACAGTAACCTTATGAGCTACCTTATCAATGACTATTCCACCGGCCTCAAGATTTGAATCGGCTATATCACTACTTGTTCTTCTTAGAACAGCCTCAACTCTGGCAACAAGAATTTTAGGATTAAAAGGCTTGGTTATATATTCATCTATTCCTATCTCAAAGCCTCTAAGCTCATCCATTTCCGTAGACTTTGCAGTAACCATGATAATAGGAATATCAGATGAAGCCCTTATCTCCCTGCTGGCATCATAGCCATCCATAACAGGCATCATGACATCCATGATAACAAGTGAGATATCTTTGTTGGAACTGAATATATCACAGGCTTCTTTTCCATTTGATGCCTCAATAACCAGATATCCGCTTTTAACAAGAAAGTCTCTGACGAGCTTTCTCATTCTTTCCTCATCATCAACTACAAGTATCTTTATATCGTTCATGTAACCCCCTCCAAATTATCAAATAGTATAAAACAAGCAGATGTATAAACATCTGCTTGTAGTACCTGCTAATTATTCTCCATCTGTTGATGTTGCATCACTTGCAGATGCGTCAGTCATAGTTGCTGTATGGAACTCACCAACCATCTGAATTCCATAGCTTTCACAAAGCCTCTTCAGCTCATCCTGATACATATTCAAATAAGTTCTTGAATCATCTATTGCCTGCTGAGCATCATTAAGCTTTGTTGAGTCAACAGATTCGATAGCATCAATAACATACTGAATTGCATCTCTCTGATATTTTGCAGACTTTTCAAAAAGATCTTTAAGATTCTGAACATCAGACTTTGTATAAGAAAGTGCAGCAAGCTTTTCGAGATAAGCATCATATGATGTAAGTGCTTCGTTCTTAAGCTGATCCTTCCATGCTTCCGAATCAATATCTGCACCACTCTCAAAATACTTATTATATATAGCTACGGCACTGTCACGCTCTGCGGCAATTCCGGGAAGATCTTCATTTACAAGCTTAACTATTTCTTCCTGTGAAGTTACGCCTGTATCAGATGATGTATCATCCTTTTCTTCATCCTTACCACAGCCCATAAGACAAAATGCCATAAGTACTGTCATAAACAGTAATAACAGTTTCTTCTTCATAACCTATTACCTCTCATCATGTTTTATCATATTTTTTACTGCTACGTATCCTCATTTAGCCCGCAGCAACGATTTCCCTAAGAAACCGTTTCTTATTGTATCATATATATTATAAGGTGTCAAAAATCCATGTCTTTGGAGTTTATCCAAAATGGTTAAAATCACTCTTTGGAAATATATTTCTCATACATATCAGGTCTTTTTTCTTTTGTTATCCTGATTGCCTCGTTAAGTCTCCACTCCTCGATAAGCTTATGATTTCCGGAAAGCAGTACTTCGGGAACCTTCAGACCTTCATATTCCGGTGGTCTGGTATATTGAGGATATTCCAGAAGATCATTATAAAATGATTCATAAACCGCACTGTCATCACTTCCCAGAACTCCGGGAACAAGTCTGGTGATGGCATCAATCATCACTATGGACGGAAGCTCACCTCCAGTAAGAACATAGTCTCCAAGCGAAACAAGTTCAGGATCTATCAGCTGTATAGCTCTGTCATCAATTCCTTCATAATGACCGCATAAAAATACAAGATTCTCACTTTGAGACAGTTCCTGGGCGAAGCTTTGATCAAATTTTCTGCCATGAGGTGACATATACAGAACTCTGGTCTTACCCTTATCCACCCTGCTCATCAGATCCTTGTAACATAGCCATACCGGTTCTACCTGCATGAGCATACCGGATCCGCCGCCATATATATAATCATCCACATGTCTTGATTTATTCTGAGCATAGTCACGTATATTGATTGCCTCAAGTGATATAAGCTCTTTCTCAAGTGCTCTTCCGGTTATACTATATCCAAGTGTGGACTCTATCATTTCGGGAAACAGAGTCATAACATAATAATTCAACATATTATTTTCCTTACATTCGAGTCAGATTACATACCCTTTATCAGCTTCACGTACATTTTGCCGTTTTCCAGATCCACTTCATTAATAAATTCAGGGAAATCCGGAATCATTTTTTCAGTACCATCATCACAGGAAACAACAAAAATAATCTGGTCGGCTTCATTTTCAATATAATCCTTTATGATACCTATTTTTTTCTCTTCTGAAATCACATCAAAGCCTATAACATCAGAAAGGAAGTATTCTCCTTCCTCCAGAGGAACCATATTATCCCTGTCAACATAGATTTCAGTACCCTTAAGAGGTTCTATATCATTGATATTATCATACTCTTCAAATTTAAGTACCGGCATATTTTTTTTATATTTACAACCTGTAATATGTACAGGTTTCATTTCATTTTTTATCTTTAAAAAAGCATTTTCAAGATAATCAAAACGATTTATATCATCAGTTGTAGGATATATACTTATCTCTCCTCTTACGCCATGAGGTGATGACAAAACTCCGATTCTTAAATAATCTTCCATTTATTCTCCTGTCACTTTCTGTATAAAACAAGATCAAAATCTTTATTATGAAAGTAAGCCGTGTAAAAACACGGCTTACAAAAATAATTATCTGATATCGACAATAACCTTTTTGTCACCCTTGGATGCTGCAGCCTTAACAACAGTTCTGATGGACTTTGCTATTCTACCACCTTTACCTATAACCTTACCCATATCCTCAGGGGCTACAGTAAGCTCTATGTTAATTGTAGTATCATCAGATGTTTCATTAACAACAACACCGTCCGGATTATCGACAAGAGATTTTGCAATCAATTCAACTAATTCTTTCATCGCAGTACCTCCGGATGTCTTTATTTTTCAATACCTGCCTGCTTAAGAAGTCTGGCAACTGATTCTGTAGGCTGAGCACCATTTCCTAACCACTTCTTTGCTGCCTCTTCATCAACCTTGAAAAGTGAAGGCTCCTGATTAGGATCATATGTACCGATCTCATCGATAACCTTTCCGTCTCTTGCATTTCTTGAGTCTGCAACAACTACCCTGTATACAGGATGCTTCTTGTAACCAAGTCTCCTAAGTCTGATTTTTACTGCCATTTTTTAATTCCTCCATATAATAAATATTAATATATTAACAAGCTGAAAGCTTATTTTTAACTTATAATGTTATATAAATGATCTAGAAGCCGAAAGGCATATTAAATCCGCCTCTTCTCTTCTTCTTGCCTTTACCCATCATACCTGAGAACTGCTTCATCATTTTTCTTGACTGCTCGAACTGTTTCATGAATCTGTTAATCTCAGAAATATCAAGTCCGCAACCCTTTGCAATCCTATTCTTTCTGCTGACATTGATAAGATCGGGATTTGCTCTTTCCTCCGGTGTCATAGACTGAATGATAGCCTTCGGTTTTGTCATTGCATCATCATCAATCTCAACCTTACCAAGCTTGGATCCGAGTCCAGGAATCATTTTCATGATGTCACTCATGCTACCCATCTTTTCCATCTGCTCCATCTGAACAAGGAAATCATTGAAGTCAAATGTCGCCTTCCTGATCTTCTTCTCCATCTCAGCAGCAGCTTCTTCATCTATGGCAGCCTGAGCCTTTTCTATAAGGGTCTCAACATCCCCCATTCCGAGAATACGGCTTGCCATACGATCCGGATAAAACGGTTCAAGACTGTCAAGCTTTTCACCCATACCGGCATACATTATCGGCTTACCGGTTACTGTTCTTATTGAAAGTGCAGCACCACCTCGTGTATCACCATCAAGCTTAGTAAGTACAACACCATCGATACCTATCTCTTTATCAAATGTAGTCGCAACATTTACCGCATCCTGACCTGTCATAGAATCCACAGTAAGCAGTGTGTATGTTACATCAACCTCATTTTTAACATCCTTCAGCTCGTCCATCATTTCCTGATCTATATGAAGACGTCCGGCTGTATCGATAAATACAAGATTTATATTATGCTGATCTGCATACTTCAGTGCTTCTTTTACTATCTCAACAGGTTTATGATCAGTTCCCATCTCAAATACGGGAACACCTACCTTTTCACCATTGATCTTTAACTGATCTATGGCAGCAGGTCTGTAAATATCGCAGGCCACAAGAAGCGGCTTCTTTCCTTTATTCTTAAACTGTCCTGCAAGCTTGGCTATGGAAGTTGTCTTACCGGCACCCTGAAGACCACACATCATAATGATGGTTATCTCATTGCTGGGAAGCAGCTTCAGTTCTGTTACTTCGGAACCCATCAGTTCAACAAGCTCATCACGAACTATCTTGATGACCATCTGACCGGGATTAAGTCCCTTCATAACATCCTCGCCAATGGCTTTTTCAGTTACGCTGTTAACAAAGCCCTTAACGACCTTGAAATTAACATCAGCCTCAAGAAGAGCTCTCTTGACCTCTTTCATGGCCTCCTTTACGTCAGCCTCATCAAGCTTACCCTTACTTTTCAGCTTTTTAAATACACCTTGCAGTTTATCACTTAAGCTGTCAAATGCCATATATTACACCTCAAAATTTTTCAAAAACCTCATTGGACAGCTTCTTTAGCTCGTCCAGTTTATAATTAATCTTTTTCTTGAAATCCTTATTTATTTCTTTATCTATTTCTTCAAGACTTTCACAGATTTCCGAAAGCATTTCTTCTACTTCTTTGTTTTTTTCTCTTGCAGATGAAAACCTGCTTACAAGCCCCAGCTTTGTCTCATAGCTTTCCAGCTTTGAGTTGATCCTTCTGACCAGATCAAATGCAGCCTGCCTGGAACAGCCGAACTCCTCTGCCAGCTCAGAATATGACATATCATCAAATATAGCTGCCGAAAAAACAGCCTTTTGATGTTCATTAAGCAGTTCGCCGTAAAAATCATATAGAAGTGATTGTCTGTAACGTTCTTCCATAGTGCAAAGTAATTCTCCTTTACAACCATGACATAATATCAGATGCCACAAGGTATGTCAAGTATTAATTCTTGACATATGTATCTTGTAGTCACCTTACATATCATTTTTTCCTGCGTTTTCCCACATAGTTTGTTACATGTGCCATTTCTTTTTCTATATTTCTTCTTTTATTTGTTTTCCTATTTGTTTTACTGACTGTCTTTTTATTCTTTTGAGCTCTTTTACTTTTCTTCTCATATTTATTATACGTATCCGGAGAATCATAAATGGTATAGTCCCGTTCAAAGAGCTGCTCAGATATATCATGTCTGATCTTGTCTTCACCGCATTTTTCTACAAGTCTGTCATATATAAGTCTCCGTCGGGTACTCATAAGCTTGGGAAGCCCTTCCTTTAACTGAATATTAAGAAGCTCCTTACGCCATAAAAGATCAAGCTGGTTATAAAGCTTTACCTTTGGAGACAGATCAGCATCACGTTCAACGATAACATTTTCCTCATTTACAATAATTATGCCCCAGTACTCGGGAATATGTTTATCCGCCTGGGTATGATGCTCACCAACAACCAGATAACATCTGTCACAAAAGGCATCATAGTCCTTTATCTGAGTCTTAAGCCTTGTATAAGTATCGCTGTCTGACTTGATTTCAAATCCCAGCAGCTCACCATCGATCACTGCCAGCACATCAGCTCTGGATTTTTTTATTATTTTTTCTTCTATGGTCCTGACCTTACCATATCTCTCATCGAGATAATCAAATAAGGGTTCCCTGATATCCTTATCAAGCATATAACATCACCAACTATTTCCGTTAAATAGCAACTATCATCGATAAATATCAACTTAATCACAAACATAAACATAGGGAGCATAAATATGCTCCCTAGTCTTCATTCTCTCACCTTTAAAACCTTATCATAAGATCATTAATCTACAACGTAAGGCTTGATAGTCTCCATTATTGCTTCCTCGTCATGGTCAGCATATATATTAAGCTGTATAGGACTTGAAAGATCAAGACTGAAAATACCCATAATTGACTTAGCATCTATAACATATCTTCCTGATACCAGATCGAAATCAGCCTTAAAGCCGCTTATATCATTAACAAATGATTTAACTTTTTCCATTGAATTAAGTGAAACTTTTACCTGTGTCATGTGTATAAACCTCCGTTATTTACAGATTTTTTTCTTATGCTATAATAATAAAAGTTATGTCTCAAAATGTCAACTAATACATTTTACAGTGTAACTATATATGTCACTAATCACTGTAGTATCAAAACTATTCTAAAAACACGCTATGATCGGAGTATCTGATATGTTCAGCAATCTTAAAAACAAAAAAATACATATAACCACTCTCGGCTGTAAGGTCAACCAATACGAATCAGACGCCATGCTTGAAGAACTTGAGAGAAACGGATGTGTTCGGGCTGATAACGATACTCCCGCCGATATATATATCATAAACACCTGTTCCGTCACTAATATGGCTGACAGAAAATCCAGACAGATGATAAATAAGATGCGTCGTCAGAACGAAAATGCAATTATAGCCGCAACAGGCTGTTATATCCAGGCAAGCGGAAATGAGTTAAAAGACAGAGGTATAGTTGACGTTATTATCGGTAATAATCGAAAAAAAGATGTAGCTCGTATTCTTTCCGAATATATTGAAAATGGTTCCGCAGACGATAACTTTATCGATATCAATAAAGACTGCAACTATGAAAATATGTCCGTTATCATTCCTGAGAATCACACCAGAGCATATATGAAGATTCAGGACGGATGCAATAACTTCTGCACTTACTGTATCATTCCTTATGTCAGAGGCCGTATCAGAAGCCGTAAGCTTTCAGATATACAAAAGGAAGCCGAGGTACTCGCATCAAACGGAGTTAAGGAAATTATACTTACCGGAATAAATGTATCCAGCTATGAAGATAATGAATATAGGATAAAGGATGTTATCCAGTGTGTTGCAGCCACAGAAGGGATAAAAAGAATAAGACTCAGCTCTATGGAGCCAAGGATAATTACTGAGGATTTTCTTCAGGCTGTTTCATCTCTTGACAGCTTTTGTCCCCATTTCCATTTATCACTCCAAAGTGCATGCAATAAGACTCTCAAAGCTATGAATCGTCATTATACTATCGAAGAATATATGTCATCTGTAGCGCTTATCAGAAAATATTTTGATAATCCCGCAATAACCACAGACGTTATAGTTGGTTTCCCAGGTGAAACAGACGAGGATTTTGAGGATACATACCGTCATCTTGAAGCACTGAAGCTTTATGAGATGCACGTATTTAAATACTCCAGAAGAAAAGGCACCGTTGCAGACAAGATGCCCGACCAGATTGATGAACAGATAAAGACCACACGCCGCAACCGTCTCCTTGAACTGAATAAAATTCAAAAGGAAAAATTTGAAGACATTTTTGCAGACAAAAAACAGGAAGTTCTTATCGAAGAAATCATTACAAAGGATGGAATAAAATACTTTAGGGGACATACAACAAGATATGTACTTGTTGACATCCCCGTAAATAGTCTCGTATCGGAAGGTGAAAATCCCGATGAATATATAAATAAAATTATAACTGCTTAATGAATCAGAATATGAGCCTTAATAATCTTTAAGCTCTATTCTGGTCACACCCTTATCATCATAGATGGTAATTTCGATATAGTAACCATTATCATCCTTATAAGAATAATCCCAGTATTTCAGCGTATCGGATCTATATGGTTCTGTTTCCGGCTTTCCAAACACGGCCTCAACATCTTCAACTGTACTACCCCAGGTTATACCGCCCGGAAGGATAAATTCAGGATACTTCTTTGATTTGGACCATCTGATATCCAGAGAAACGGAAGTTATCTGACAGTCCCTGATATCTTTTTTCTCTTCCGAGTTATTTACAAATCCAACCCAGAAATCTACTTCATTATCCATATCCTCACTTGAAAGAGCTATAGTTCCTGAAACTCTGTCACCGGGGGCAAGCTCATACCCTTCCTCTTCATCATATCCATAATCCTCAAGACTGAATGTATATTTGTCGCTGATTTTTGAATAATCAAACGGAATAACATATACCGTACCATCCAGACTGAACTGTTTTGAATAGGGATCATCAGATAAATCTGTTGGATCAGCCTGTGCCTCAGTAGTTTCCTCAGTATCTTCATCTTTGTCGTCGGTCACGGATCCGGTAACTGTATTACCAGTATTCTCTGACTCCTCTTCAAAGGTCTGATAGGAATCTTCATTAAACTCCAGAAGAAACCATTTATCATCCACCTTCATTACTTTAAAAGTAAAAGTACTTGATCCGGCATCCTTTTTAAAATTATAATCTGTAAAATTAACCGTCATGGTCAGGTCTCTTACTTCATCAGCTTTATCCTTTTTGTAATTCCATTTTGTTAAAATGGCATATCTGTCGGATTCTGAATATGCAGAACCATTAGTTATCACAGCAGATGTTTTATCATATTCCTTTACAAACTCTTTGTCTGATGAGATAAGGTTATTTGCATTATTAACGAATTTTTCTTTCTCTTCATCATTAACTTCATTTGAAATATAGTATTTCAGATTGGAAGCATCACCCTTATTGTATGCATCAATATACGCAAGAGCTATATCATCAGGTTTATTTGCCCCATCAGTTTCTTTAGGTCCTGCCATAAAAACAAATACAATTATTAATGCAGCAGCAGCTAAAAATGTTCCGGCACAAATACTGAATATTATCCAGAACTTCTTCTTTCCTTTTTTATTATCGTCAGATCTTACCGTATCAAGCACCGGTCCGGGTACAGGACGCTGGGGATACGTATTTTGCACAGGAGTCGGATTATATGTCATCTGAGGTTTACCCATAGGCTGCTGTGAAACACGCGAAGTGCTTTCAGGCTGTGAATTATCATGCGACGTTTCAGACTGCTGTGTTGTTACCCCGGGGGTACTACCGGGCTTAGGTACAACCTGTGGATTGCTTACAGGTTGATGCGTCCGGGAATCAGCATATGGATTCTGAGGTCTTGGAGCCCACTGTTCACTCTGTGAGGTATTGTTCTGATTCGAATACGGAACTTGACTCCTTGATGCCTGACCATATGGTGGCTGAGAATTCCCAGGCTGGCCGTATGGTCTCTGATTATTCATAGGCTGACCATATGGCTGCTGTACATTCCCACGCTGACCATATGATTGCTGTACGTTCATAGGCTGACCGTATGGTTGCTGTACATTCATAGGCTGGCCGTATGGTTGCTGTACGTTCATAGGCTGACCGTATGGTTGCTGTACGTTCATAGGCTGACCGTATGGTTGCTGTACATTTCCGGGATATCCGGATGAATGCTGTCCATATGGACTCTGAGGCTGTGCAAAAGGATTATTTACCTGCGAACTACTGCTCTGCTTTTTCTTCTCCTCTTCAGGGATTAAAGCCTGATGTGAAGGGTCCTGTGATAAAGACTCGGGTCCGTTGTATACTTCATTTTCATCACTCATATAAATAAGCTCCTTAATATTATAGATACGATGATGTAGGCCATAAAGTTTTTCGTGCAAGCATGAACTTATATTGACCTATGACATTTATGTCATTATATACAAAAAAAGAGATAGAGGCAACATTTGGTCTCTATCACATCCCACCGGCGGCACTGCCGCCTTTGTACCAATCTTGCTACGCAAGCTTGCAAGACTTGACAAGCAAGTCTTGGTTCCACTACGTGGAACGTATCTGTCTTCGACAGACCCACGATTCTTCGAATCGTGAGCTTAATCAGGCCGGGCTTCGACTCGAACATCCCACCGGGATGTTCTCTCGATGCTTCGCATCTCGGTCTCGCTGTTCGATTCCCCTACAAAAAAAATCAGCTACATGCTATGCATGTAACTGATTTTTGTAGTCCGTAGGGGAATCCCACCGGCGGCATAGCCGCCTTTCAGGCCGAGCTTCGACTCGAATGTCCCACTGGGACATTCTTGCAGCAAAGCTGCAGTCTCGCTGTTCGATTCCCTTGATACTAAAAAATCAGCTACACACTTTGTGTGTAACTGATTTTTTGTAGTCCGTAGGGGAATCGAACCCCTGTTTCCGCCGTGAGAGGGCGGCGTCTTAGCCGCTTGACCAACGGACCATATTCACAACGAATGTTATAATAACAGACTTGTGAATGAAATGCAAGTACTTTTTTTAAATTAATACTATAACTTATTTCAGCCATACAACTTCAGCTGTTTCAACAGCTTTATCTATAAGTTCTTCCACCTTTCCGACAAGATGACTTTCTGATTTTTCTATAGATTTCATCTTTGGCTTGGTAACGGGATGTTTATCTACAAATATTGTGCAGCAGTCCTCGTAAGGCTCTATAGATGTCTCAAATGTGCCGATTCTTTGTGAGTACTCTACTATCTCCTGCTTATCCATACCGATAACGGGTCTGTATACGGGACAGGTAACTGCAGCATCTATTACCGCAAGGCTCTGCATGGTCTGTGATGATACCTGACCTATGGATTCACCTGTTACTATCGCATCGCAATCATTTTCCTTAGCAAGTCTTTCGGCTATCTGGAAGAATATGCGCTTCATTATTATTGTCAGCTGATCATGAGGACAATTATCATAGATACAAAGCTGAATATCCGTAAAATTGACTATATGCAGCTTTATTGGACCGGCATACTGTGAAACTATGGTTCCAAGATTCTGAACCTTTTCAAGTGCTCTTGCAGATGTATAAGGAGGCGAATTAAAGTAAACAGCTTCCATTTCAACGCCTCTTTTAGCTATCATATAGGTAGCTACAGGACTGTCTATACCACCTGAAAGAAGCGACATAGCTTTTCCGTTTGTACCAACAGGAAGTCCACCGGGGCCCGGAATGATCTTGGAATATACATATCCGTTTTCACCTCGAAGCTCAACTTCAACCATAACATCAGGCTTATGAACATCAACATGAAGCCCTTCACCCTCGAATTTTTCAAGAAGATCATGGCCTATCTCCATGTCTATTTCCATGGAATTCATAGGGAAGTTCTTATTTATTCTTCTGGTATGTACCTTGAAAGAAAAGTCATATCCTTTATCCCCGCATGTATCTTCAAAATGCTGCAACGTTGCATCTCTTAATGCATCATAAGTAAGCTCATCCGCAACTGTTACGGGGCAAAGACCAACTATTCCGAATATTTTTGTAAGCTTTTCAACAGCCTCATCGTAATCATAATCAGACAAAGCCTCTATATAAATACGACCGAAATCACGCCATACCTTGAACTCACCCATGGGCTCAAGTCTTCTTCTTATTCTTTTACAAAGTATGTCTTCAAAAACATATCTGTTTTTTCCCTTTGTTCCTATCTCGGCATATCTAACAAGAAACATTTTTATATTATTCATGCTTTATTCCTTTTCATAATTCATTTTACACTACTGATATATTCATCCGCGAACGTAGTGTCTCAGCATCGGAAGCAGCTGCTTTATGGTATCTATGGCATAATCAACCTCTTCCTCTGTATTATCTTCACCAAAACTGAATCTCAGTGTGGATTCAAGTCTCTTCTTATCCAGTCCTATGGCAGATAACACTGCCGACTCCTTGCTTTTATTTGAAGAACAGGCTGATCCCGAAGAAACATATATTCCTTTATCCTCGAGAGCATGAAGCATAACCTCTGCTCTTACTCCAACGAAGCTCATGCTGGCAATATGAGGTGCTCCGTTTTCCAGATCTGTGTTTGTATATACCTCATCAATCTCAGTGAGTCCATTTACCAGTCTGTCTCTGAGACCGCGAATATGTGCTATCTTATCATCGAAGCCATCAAATGTTTTCTCAACGGCGACACCAAGACCCGCTATAGCCGGAACATTTTCCGTACCGGAACGCATATTCTTCTGCTGACCGCCACCATAAATGATAGGCCTAATAAGTGTACCCTTCTTAATATACAAAAATCCGGAACCCTTCGGTCCGTGTATCTTATGTCCGGAAACACTCAGGAGATCACATCCGATATTTTTTGGAATCACTTCTATCTTACCAAATGACTGTATTGCATCAACATGAAAATAGACACTTGGATTTTTAGCCTTAACTGCTTTCGCTATCTCCTGAACAGGCATTACAGATCCTATCTCATTATTTACATGCATACATGAAACAAGTATAGTATCATCTCTCACCGCTTCCTTAAAAGCTTCGGGGGAAACAATTCCATTTTCATCACTTGGTATATATGTGATTTCGTAGCCTTCTCTTATAAGAAACTGCATAACGGCAGAAACAGATGCATGCTCAACAGATGAAACTACTATATGCTTTCCCGAACGTCTCTTTGCAAGTGCTGAACCCACTATAGCCATATTATTGGACTCTGTTCCTCCTGAGGTAAATATCACCTCTTCCGGAAGACACTTAAGCTGTCTGCAAATAATATTCTTTGAGTCATTTATAAGATGTTCCGCATCAAGCCCTTTCAAATGAAGTGAAGAAGGATTTCCGTAATCTTCCTTCATAACCTTTACCATAAGATTAATGGCCTCATCATATACTCTCGTAGTTGCACTGTTGTCAAAATATACTTCCATAATAATCATTCACCAATCATAATAATTTTTGCGCCACGGGGTATTGTATCATAATCACTATTTCAATTCTACAACAACCTTTTTCTGTGGATTTATAGGATCATTCATCAAGATAAAAACTAAGTATAGACATTATAGCCGGTCCGGCTGTTTCCGTTCTGAGTATTCTATGTCCAAGTGACAGAATCTTAGCTCCTATTTCTACAAGTTCGTCAGCCTCAGAATCAGCAAAACCACCTTCAGGACCAATAAAAATACCTACAGACAGCTTTTCATATTCCTCAGCAGAGCTAACCTTAGAAAGTTTTACTTGATTTCTAAGATCGTCAATAATGCCTCTGCTCTCATCCATCCCCTCAGCTGCTTCATAAGGAAATAGAACGATATCCATATGAGACTGGGCAAAGCTGATAGTTTCCTTCATACTCAGATAGTCCAGTACCTTTGGTATTATCCCTCTACGCGACTGCTTGGCAGCAGATTCGGAAATAGAATTATATCTTAATATTTTCTTTTCTTTCTTCTTATCATCCAGTTTTACTATGGTTCGTTCCATCATAACAGGAATAACACTGTAAACACCAAGTTCAACACATTTTTGTATTATCGTTTCCATCTTGTCGCCCTTAGGAACGCCCTGAAACAGATAAATATCGACCGGCAGTTCAGCTGCACTCATAGATATATCTTCTATATCAGCAAGTACATATCCCTCACCATCTGTATTTAACTCAGATATTCGACAATTATAGTCTCTGGAACTACCATCACTTACTACTATTTCATCACCTTTCCCAAGTCTAAGTACATTTACTATATGATTTACATCTTCACCGGTTATTCTTATCTGTTTATCAGTATCTGAACACCCATCTACGTAAAACCTGTGCATAAAACTTTTTCACCTCAAATGTATTCTTATGGCTATTTATTATTTAGCAACAATACAAACCCATTCATTTTCCTGTATGATATCGATTATTTCAAATCCATTTTCAGCAAGAGCTTCCTTAACCGCATCAGCCTTGTTTTCACTGATTCCTGAAGCTATAAAAACGCCACTTTCAGTCATATATTCCCTAATCATAGTTGAAAGCGGTATTATAACATCCGCAAGAATATTCGCAACAACTATATCATACTTTCTTGCAGGAATCGGATCGGATTCTCCCAGCTGGATATCAACCATCATAGCAGCATTATCCGGATTTACCGGAGAAGCTATACCGGATCCCAGACTAGCTTTTTCCATTTTTTCTCTATTTTTATCCCTGGATAAATAATTTTCTGCAATTCTATTATCAGCAAGTAAATTACCACATGAAAAGTCAATTCTGCCAGGATCAAGACCGCTGGCAGCTGCATTTATCTTACTTGCTCTCACAGCCTGGGGATCGATATCAAGACCATGCACATAGCCTGCCCCCAAGAGACACGCCGCTATGGCCAGTATACCGCTTCCGCATCCCACATCAAATACAGATTTGCCTTCCGAATCATCTGACTTTTCATCATTGGAATTTAAATACTTATGTATCTGTCCGAGACACAGCCTGGTTGTTTCATGAGTTCCTGTACCAAAAGCAGTAACTGTTTCAATCTTTATTATCTTGTCATCAGGCTTTATTTCAAATCCGTTTATATTTGACGCTGCTTTTGTTACATCATAGTTTTCAGACTCCTCATCAACAACAGGCATAATAACAATGTTGTCATAAAGCCTTATAGGTTTGAAATTTTCTTTAAACTTATCATTCCAGGTTGAATCATCACTTGTATTTTCTACAGATATATTGCCTGTTCCCACAGGAAGAAATTCACTGAGTCTTATAAGCTCATCATGAACATGCTTTTTTAGCTTATTTATTGCATTATCATCAAAGCTGTCATTCAGATAACATGATACAACGGCTTTTCCATCATCAGTTTCAAGTTGAAGGGGTATATCTACAAACATCTGTTTTATTTCATCATCTGTCAGAGGAACATTATCTTCTATCTGAATTCCCTCAATCCCTTTTTCACTTAAAAACTCAGATAAGATATCTACCACTTCAGTACTTGTTTCTATCGAAAATTTCTTCCAGATCATTTCCTATTTACCCTCACATTATAGATAAAAACTTAAATATAATTATATATTTATATTCTGTAACAACTTAATCAGTATATCAAAAATAACGGTCTGCAACAAGAGTTGCAAACCGTTATAATCTCATTACATAACTATTTTCTGAATTTTTTCTTCTTATGTCCGCCAAATGAGAAGTCTCCGGCTGAATCTGTCGAAGATCTTGTATTTACGGCAGGACCTGAAGCATGTTCATACTGATTCAGAATGGTCTTCTGCTCATCGGTAAGATTCTCAGGAACCTGTACAACAAGTGTAACATAGTGATCACCACGAACTGTCTTATTCTTAAGTGTAGGAACTCCCTTACCCTTAAGCTTAACCTTTGTATTAGTCTGAGTACCCGGAGCTATATCATAGTTATAAGGACCATCTATTGTATTAAGCTGAACCTTGCCGCCAAGAGCTGCCTGAGTAAATGATATAGGCTCTGAAGAATAAATATCATATCCCTGTCTCTGGAATACAGGATGCTTATCTACAAGTATAGTAACAAGCAGATCTCCTCTTTCTCCACCATTGATACCCGGCTCGCCCATCTCACGCAGACGGATTGACTGACCGTTATCAATACCTGCAGGAACCTTTATCTGAATCTTCTTCTTGCTCTTTACATATCCGGAACCGGCACAATTCGAACATTTAAACTTAATTATCTTACCACTACCGGTACAATCAGGACATGTCTGAACGGTTCTTGCCATACCGAAAAGTGACTGCTGAGTATAAACTACCTGACCTTTTCCACCGCACTTAGTACAGTTTTCAGGAGCATGACCAGGCTGAGCACCACTACCCTTACAAACAGGACATTCATCCTTAAGAGGAAGCTCTATCTCTGTCTGAGTTCCGAAAATAGCTTCTTCAAATGTAACACGAACAGTAGTTCTGATATCTGCACCCTTAACAGGACCATTTGACTGTCTTGATCTTGATCCGCCTCCGAACATATCTCCGAAAATGTCTCCGAAAATATCTCCCATATCAGCAAAATCAAATCCAAATCCGCCATCACCGGGACCACCATTCTGGTCAAATGCAGCAAATCCGTACTGGTCGTATTTCTGTCTGTTAGCTGGATCAGAAAGGATAGCATATGCCTCAGAAGCTTCCTTGAATTTTGCCTCAGCTTCTTTATCACCCGGATTTGCATCCGGATGATACTTCTTAGCAAGAACTCTGTATGCTTTCTTTAAATCATTATCTGTAGCATTCCTGGATACACCAAGAACCTCATATAAATCTCTTCTTTCTTCTGACATACTTATCCACCTTTATGATTAAACTTCCTTAAAGTCTCCATCAACTACGTCATCGTCGCTAAAGTTAGGAGTACCTGCTCCTGTTCCTGCATTTGCTCCAGGACCATTCTGCTCATAAAGTTTCTCAAACAGATGCTGTGCTGACTCCATAAGAGCTTCCTTACCGGCCTTAAGCTTTTCAATGTCATAGTCTGAAAGATTCTCTATATCAGTTCCATCAAGGATAGTCTTAAGTGAAGCAAGATCATCCTCAACCTTCTTCTTGTCATCTCCGTCGAGCTTGTCACCAACCTCCTGAAGAGCCTTCTCTGTCTGGAATACGATAGCATCAGCGTCGTTACGTACTTCTACGCCTTCCTTACGCTTCTTATCCTGCTCTTCGTACTCAGCAGCTTCCTTCATAGCTCTCTCGATATCATCATCTGAAAGTGATGTTCCGGATGTGATAGTGATGTGCTGCTCACGACCTGTACCAAGGTCCTTAGCTGAAACGTTAACGATACCATTTGCATCGATATCGAATGAAACCTCGATCTGAGGAACACCTCTACGAGCCGGAGCGATACCATCAAGACGGAATCTACCAAGTGATTTATTATCCTTAGCGAACTCTCTTTCACCCTGAACGATATTGATATCAACTGCATCCTGATTATCCTGAGCTGTTGAGAATATCTGGCTCTTATGTGTAGGAATAGTTGTATTTCTCTCTATAAGGTGTGTAGCGATACCACCCATTGTCTCAATAGAAAGTGTAAGTGGTGTAACGTCGAGAAGAAGGATATCTCCTGCACCTGCATCTCCTGCAAGCTTACCACCCTGGATACAAGCACCGATAGCAACGCACTCATCAGGGTTGATTCCCTGGAATGGATCCTTACCTGTGATTGTCTTAACTGCATCCTTAACAGCGATGATACGTGTTGAACCACCAACAAGGAGAACCTTATCTATCTCATTTGCTGAAAGACCTGCATCTTCAAGTGCCTGATTAACAGGACCTCTTGTTTTCTCAACGAGTTCATCTGTAAGCTCATCAAACTTAGCTCTTGTAAGATCCATATCAAAGTGCTTAGGACCATCAGCTGTAGCTGTGATGAATGGAAGGTTGATATTTGTAACTGTCTGAGATGAAAGCTCTTTCTTAGCCTTCTCAGCAGCTTCCTTAAGTCTCTGCATAGCCATCTTATC
>CACZLA010000021.1 GCA_902781895.1 uncultured Lachnospiraceae bacterium | reverse complement strand
ATGCTTAAGGGAATGTTCTCTATAGACAACATTAAGGTTGTCAGTTCAGAAGAACTTTCCGACTCTGAGCTTTCCGATTATATTGATGATTATAATGATGAAAACGGAAAGAGTATTTCAGCTGACAAGGGTGCCAGAGTTGAAATGAGCTGCGACATAAAAGTAAGTGCATTCGGAATGGAAGAGACTGATACATCAGAGATGACATTTATCTGTGCTTACATAAAGGGTAAATGGTACATTATTGATGCCGATGAGGATGACGACGAAGCTGAGATCGATGACGGAATGGATGACTGGGATGAGAATACTACAGAGGCCCAGATCGATGATGATTTAGATAATGACAATGATGATCATGACAGTGACGTACCTTCAAAGTTAGCTGACGTACCTAATGGATTAAGTGATAATCTTTCAGATCTGTCATTCTATTTCGATGGAAATATCTATACAATTCCATTTGACTATTCTGAGTTTGATACAAACACATGGAAGATGTCATATGATCTCGATGAGGATGACAAGGTTCTCGGCTCAGGAGAAAGCGCATATTCTATTGGTTTTTCAAGCGATAAGTATGATCAGTACCTCTCTTTCTACATCACAGTAAGCAACTATACAAGTGCTGATGTTGATTTTGAAAAGGGTGTAGTTTCTTCATTCAATGTTGCTATTGATTATACATCAGGTGACGTTCCTGAAATGATCATGCCAAAGGGAATCACATGGGGTTCAAATAAGGCTGATATAGAGAATGCTTATGGCGAGCCAAACAGCACATATGATTCTAGCGGTCTTGATTATGAGACAATGACATACAGTGTAAATGATTTTGACAGCATAACATTCCGTGTTTCTGATGATAAGGGACTTTGCGGAGTGAATATCTATCATTATCAGTAAAACATGTAAAATGGTTTCGAAAGCAGGCTTCTGGTTTACAGAGGCCTGTTTTGACATAAGTGTCAAGAGTTAACAAGAGGTAAGTAGTATGGACAGACAGAAAAAAATAATCAGAACAAGTATTATCGGGATTATAGCAAATGTATTGTTGTCCGGATTTAAGGCTGTAGTGGGTTTGCTGGCAAACTCGGTTCCGGTAGTATTGGATGCCGTAAACAATCTGACAGATGCTCTGTCATCAATCATCACGATAATAGGTACAAAGATTGCAGGAAAACAGCCTGATAAAAAGCATCCCCTGGGACATGGAAGGGTGGAATACCTGAGTGCGATGATAATAGCTGTCATTATTATGTATGCCGGCGTGACAGCACTTATTGAGTCAATTAAAAAGATCATATCACCCGTAACGCCTGATTATTCAGTAGTGACTTTGATCGTTATTACAGTTGCTGTTTTTGTGAAGATCATTCTGGGAACCTATGTGAAGAAGGTGGGAAAAGAAGTAAATTCCGCTTCACTGATCGGTTCCGGAACAGATGCACTTTTTGATGCAGTCATTTCTACTACCACACTTATCGCTGCAATCATATTCCTGACCACAGATGTCAGTCTGGAGAGTTATCTTGGCGTTCTGATCTCCCTGGTCATTATTAAGGCCGGTCTGGATATGATAAGAGAGACCATTAGCGAAATACTGGGTAAGCGTATCGAGGCTGAGCTTGCCAGAAATGTGAAAGCCGCTATGTGTACATTTCCCGAGGTGAGTGGGGCATATGATCTGGTCATACATAACTATGGACCGGATATTCTTATAGGATCAGCCCATATAGAGGTTCCCGAAGATCTCACGGCTCTGGAGCTGGACAATCTGGAAAGAAATATAGCCAAAAAGGTTTATCAGGAAACCGGAGTTACCATGGCAGGCATTTCCATTTATGCGATAAATACCAGCGATGCGGAGTCCGTTGAAATAGAAAAGAAGATTAAAGAGCTGGCATATTCCCATGAGGGCGTGCTGGAGATTCACGGCTTCTATCTTGATAAAGAGGTGAAGACCGTCAGATTTGATATGATCATCGATTATGATATAAAGGACAGGAAGTCTATCTATGATCATATAGTTAATGACCTGAAGAATGACTATCCGCAGTATGATTTCCAGGTGATACTTGATGTGGATATATCGGAGTAACAATATGGAAATAGAAACAAAAGATTTGTCTGATAAAAACGAAATAAGGAAGCAGGTGGTGGCAAGGCGGATTGCCATGTCATCTGATGAGGCCTGTCAGCTGTCCCTTCAGATATGCAGAAATGTCATGGCATTGAATGCATATAAAGAGGCTGACACAGTGCTGGGCTACATGAGCATACGAAATGAAGTTGATCTGATGTATCTTTTCGAGGCGGCACTTGGTGAAGGCAAGAAGGTATATATTCCAAAATCATACTCCGACAGGGTAATGAGATTTTATCAGTATGACGGGAATCTAAAAAAAGGAATATACGGAATATCTGAGCCGGCGGATACCGGGGAGGAAAAGATGTTTCGTATAGATACTATTTCCCGAAAAAAGGATGAGAAAAATGTACTCATGCTAGAACCCGGTGTGGCATATGACATTGCCAGGAATCGTCTTGGATATGGCGGCGGATATTATGATACATTTTTATCCGAGCACTGTGGTGGGGCGGCTGATGCACCTTGTACTCCGCAGCTTACGTCAGTGGGTATAGCTTACGACTTTCAGGTATTTGATAAGCTGCCGGTTGAAAGCCATGATGTAAAGGTGGACATGATTGTGACGGAAAAAAGGGTGCTTTGTTAAAAAAATGTTCACTTTTATTATTTTCTCGTTTGTGATACAATAATATCCGTGTGTTTTAACACCCCCTCTATACGGAGGGAATACTTCATAAATGATTTGAAGGAGGCTGAAAATGGTTACAGCAGTAGTAGGAGCCAATTGGGGTGACGAAGGAAAAGGAAAGATTACGGATATGCTTGCTGAGAAGGCTGATATAATTATCAGATTTCAGGGCGGAGCAAATGCCGGTCATACGATAATAAATGATTATGGAAAGTTTGCGCTGCATACACTTCCTTCGGGTGTGTTCTACGATCACACCACAAGTATTATAGGAAATGGTGTCGCACTGGATATTCCAAAGCTTTTTAAAGAGGTTAAGCAGATAGAGGAAGGCGGAGTTCCTACTCCGAAGATCCTTGTTTCTGACAGAGCACAGATGGTTATGCCATATCATGTGCTGCTTGATACATATGAGGAGGAGAGACTGGCCGGAGCTTCATTTGGTTCAACAAAATCCGGTATCGCTCCATTTTACTCAGATAAATATGCAAAGATCGGATTCCAGGTTTCAGAGCTTTTTGATGATGAGGCTTCACTTAAGGCAAAGATTGAAAGAGTAATAGTTCAGAAGAATGCGCTTCTTGAGCATCTCTATCACAAGCCGCTTCTTACAGTTGACGGTGTTTATGAGACACTTATGGAGTACAAGGAAATGGTAGCTCCGTTTGTATGTGATGTTTCAGCATATCTTTTTGAAGCAATAAAGGAAGGTAAGAACATACTGCTTGAGGGACAGCTTGGTTCCATGAAGGATCCGGATCACGGTATCTATCCGATGGTTACATCATCATCCACACTTGCGGGATACGGTGCTATCGGTGCAGGAATACCTCCATATGAAATAAAGAGAATAGTTACAGTCTGCAAGGCTTATTCAAGTGCAGTAGGAGCAGGCGAGTTTGTAAGTGAGATCTTCGGCGAAGAGGCAGATGAGCTGCGTAAGCGCGGAGGAGATGCAGGTGAGTTCGGAGCTACTACAGGTCGTCCACGTCGTATGGGATGGTTCGACTGCGTAGCATCAAAGTACGGATGCAGACTTCAGGGTGCAACAGATGTTGCATTTACAGTACTGGATGTACTGGGATATCTTGATGAGATTCCTGTATGCGTTGGCTATGAGATCGACGGTGAGGTAACAAAGGATTTCCCTGTTACTGCAAAGCTGAAGAAGGCTAAGCCTGTATATGAGGTTCTTCCGGGATGGAAGAGTGATATCAGAGGTATCACAAAGTATGAGGAACTTCCTGAGAACTGCCGCAACTATATCGAGTTTATCGAAAAAGAATTAGGCTTCCCTATCACCATGGTTTCAAATGGACCGGGAAGACATGAGATAATTTATCGTTAATTGATACATGGGGCCCGATGGGCCCCATGAGTTCTATGAAAGAAAGAGGAGGGTATCATGCATCAGTTTAAGTTACCATATCACCTTATAGTAGATGACGGAATTTTCGGCCGCATTCCTGAGGTTATGGAGGATGTGCTTCCGGGTATAGATCAGAAGAAAACAATCCTGGTTACCGAGGAGAATCTGAAGGGAATCTTCGGCAGTATTATTGACGGAATAGAGAAGAGTTTTCCCAACAGTGAGCTTTATCTGATACAGTCAGCCAGCTATGACAACGCAGTGGCACTTGCAAAGTATATCACCATGAATGATATTCATACGGTTATCGGATTTGGTGGCGGAACTGTACTTGATCTTGCTAAGTTTGCTGCTTTTGTCAGCAAGGCAAAGCTTATCTCACTTCCTACCACAATAAGTAATGACAGTCTTGCTTCGCCGGTTGCAGTTCTCGGAACTGAAGGCAGAGCTCGTAAGACATTTAAATGTACCATACCCCATGCAATCCTTGTTGATGCATCGGTTATTCAGAGTGCTCCTGAGAGACAGCTTCTTGCAGGTATCGGTGATACCATCAGTAAGTATACGGCACTGAATGACTGGAAGATAGCGCACATCGCCGGAAAAGACTATGTAGATGACTTTGCATATATGATATCGAAGATGGCATTTAACTCCATCGCATATAATGATATGAAGGAGCTGAAGAGTGTTGACTTTATCAAGCGTCTCACCCAGGCCCTTGTAATGGGAGGACTTGCTATGGAGATAGCAGGAACGTCCAGACCGAGCAGCGGATCAGAGCATCTGTTCTGTCACGCACTCGAGGAGAATTTTGCAGATCAGATAAATGTACCACACGGTATTGCAGTTGCCATGGGAAGCTATGGAGCATGCAAGTTCCAGGATAGAAATATTGCGAAGATAACACGTATCATCAAGGAGTATGATATTCCGGTGGTTCCTTCAAGCTGGAACATAACAGAAGAGATATTTATTGGTGCATGGCAGCAGGCATCTGCCTCACGTGCAGACAGATATACTATCCTTAATGAAACGGAGCTTTCTACTGACAGACTTAGAAAGCTGTATTACGAAATGGAGGATGTGTTTGCAAACCTTTGATCATGAGCATATGTATTGATCTTGTTCATGTATTGGTTTATACATACCCATACACACCTCTTACAGAAACTTCACCACTTGAAACATATTTAATATTTCCGCAGGAGTCTTCAACTATGAGGGCTCCTGTTTTGTCTATTCCGCGGGAAATATATCTTTCGCCGGTGTTTTCAATATCTCTCGTATTCTTAGTATTAAAATTATTCTTAGTATTATTATAAGTATTCTTATTAATATCCGTGTCCGTAAATAACGTATTCAGTATGACCTCTTTATTCATATTAATGAGCATATCGTTATATTCATCAATGATAAATCCCAGATCCTTTGACTCCTCATATTTCCGAATATATTCTTTCAGCTTAGTAATGATGAGGATCACAAGCTCTTCCCGATCAAAGCTTTGCCCTGATTCGATATAAAGAGAAGTAGCCTTATCAGAAAGATCCTCGTCGAAGCCTGCTGTATTTACATTTATTCCGATGCCGCATATCACATATGAATTATATGAATCCGGACCGGAGGGAACACTGCAGAGCTCGGTAAGTATTCCGCATACCTTCTTACGATTGATGATTATGTCGTTGGGCCATTTAAGATTTACGCTGATATCATTTATCTGATGGATAGAGCAGTAATCCCGGATGGATTTTGCGATGATAAAACCGGCAACAAGAGTAATGCCGGAAATAGAATCAGGAGACAAATCTGGTTTACATAAGTAAGACATCCAGATTCCGTCTCCTCGTTTGGATTCCCATTTTCTTCCCATACGTCCGCGACCGGAGGTCTGAACCTCTGATATAAAGAGCTGGGGGATTTGGATGACACTGTCACGATCGGAGTCGCTATTTTCCGATGCTGATCTTATCTCATCCTTAGCCCTGTCGTTGGTGGAAGAAGTTTCGTCATAGATATGAAGTTTTGAAATGATTCCCTTTTCGGTTAAACGGTTTAGTTTATCTATGTCCATTTATTTTCCTGACCTTTTGATATTGTCCGGAGATTTACTCTACATCTTCTGTTACATCATTTGTATTTTCTTCCGGCGTGGTTTCCTCATCTTCGCTTAGATCATTGAAAGGCTTAATGCCGGTTTTTTCACAGAGGAAAGAGTATAACTGTTCCGCCGCTACCTTCTTCAGAGAGAATGGCAGGACAAACTGTTTCTTTCCGACATATATCTGGATAATGCAATACAGGATCTCATTACTGGGGATGATCAGATTTACATCGGTTATTTCACTGTAAGCGTAGTTTTTGTCGGAATATTTTGTATGTACGATAAAACCGTCATCCTTAAATTCATAGTCCATGTTGTATGCACGGCTCTTGAATGAACTTATGAAAAGATACAGACCGTAGAGACAGAAGATGAATGCGAAAATGGTGCCTACCATATGACTTTTTCCGTAGCCCATAAAGAATGCGACTATCTGGGAACCGCAGATAAGCATTATGGCAAAGCCAACGCCTCTCATTGTATATCTGGTTCTTTTTTTCTTTCTGATATGGTAGTTCATCATGATAAAACGGTTGCTCCTGTAATGTGTTTTTGCTCCTCGGTGGGAAATGACATACGGATTGCTTCGTTGCTAAAGCAATTCTCGCATTCCTAGTATACTATAATACTTTAATATGATAAAGTATGGATTTTAAAGTAGCAAATTTATTTTAAAAATAGCGAATTTATATCTTTGATTGTGATAATACATATGATTGTAGTATACTATCAGTGTTGTATTATTAATAATGATATGTCAGATAGTGTTAAAAGGTGTTTTAGATACCGATATTATTTGACCTGGTATAATAAGGAGAATGATATGATAAAACTTATCGCAAGTGATATAGATGGCACTCTGGTACCGGACGGAACTCACGAGATAGATACCAGAATGTTTGATATTATCAAAAGGCTTAAAAAGCAGGGCATAGTATATGTCGGAGCCAGCGGCAGACAGTTTGCAAGTATGGCAAAGCTCTTCCAGCCGGTGAAGGAGGATATTTATTATATAACCGATAACGGAGCTATACTCAGAGATGCTTCTAAGGTTTATAATATGAACGTTATTGATCGTAAGCCTCTGATGGAAATGATCAATGACGCGAAAAAGTTGCAGGACTGTGATATAATGCTTTGTGGCAGGGATAAAGCATATTGCGAAGACAAGAGTGAGATGTTTTACTGGCTCAGAGATTCCTACAGATTTAATATCGAGGTGCTTGGAGATTTCGAGGCGCACCTGCATGATGAGATAGTTAAAATGTCCATATATCATAAGGATAATGCAGAGGCTATCGTCAATGAATGGTTTACACCGAAATGGAAGAATCAGTTCAAGATAGCCAGTGCCGGAATAATGTGGATGGATATAGTCCTTCCGGATGCAGATAAGGGCAGCTCCCTGAAAATACTTCAGAAGCAGCTGGGCATAAGTCGTGAGGAGACGATGGCATTTGGCGATAATATAAATGATCTCGGTCTGCTTGATGCGGCTGAGGAAAGCTATGCTATCGGAAGCGCAAGAGACGAGGTGAAAAATGCTGCAAAGCATGTTGCTCCGCCGCTTAAAGAAAACGGTGAAAGTGAAGTGCTTCTGAAATTACTTGAAGAACTCGAAAACAATGACAACTAAGGTTTGACCTGAATTGCCATTTTTTGGAAATAAAGGAGGATTATTATGGCAAAGATCAAAATGACAACCCCACTTGTTGAGATGGATGGAGATGAGATGACACGTATCCTGTGGCAGCTCATAAAGGATGAGCTTCTCAGTCCGTTTGTTGAGCTGAATACCGAGTACTATGATCTTGGTCTTGAACACAGAAATGAGACTGACGACCAGGTTACCAAGGATGCGGCATATGCTACAGAGAAATATAAGGTTGCAGTTAAATGTGCAACCATCACACCAAATGCTGCCCGTGTTGAAGAGTATAATCTTAAGGAAATGTGGAAGAGCCCTAACGGTACTATCAGAGCTATTCTTGACGGAACCGTTTTCAGAGCACCTATTCAGGTAAAGGGAATAACACCTTGTGTAAGAAACTGGGAAAAGCCTATCACTATAGCAAGACATGCATATGGTGATGTTTATAAGGCAAGCGAAATGAAAATTCCGGGAGCCGGAAAGGTTGAACTTGTTTATACTGCAGAGGATGGCTCACAGGAATCAGTGCTGGTTCATGAATTTGACGGTCCGGGAGTTGTACAGGGTATGCATAACCTGAGCGGTTCTATAGAGAGCTTTGCAAGAAGCTGCTTCACATACGCTCTTGATACAAAGCAGAGTCTGTGGTTTGCAACCAAGGATACCATTTCAAAGAAATATGATCATACATTTAAGGATATCTTCCAGGAGATATTTGATGCAGAATATAAAGAGAAGTTTGATGCTGCAGGTATAGAATATTTCTATACACTGATCGATGATGCAGTTGCCCGTGTTATGAAGTCAAAGGGTGGATTTATCTGGGCATGCAAGAACTATGACGGAGATGTAATGAGCGATATGCTTTCATCTGCATTCGGTTCACTGGCTATGATGACATCTGTTCTTGTTTCACCTCAGGGCTATTATGAGTACGAGGCTGCTCACGGAACAGTACAGAGACATTATTATAAGCATCTTAAGGGTGAGGAAACATCAACCAATCCGGTTGCTACCATATTTGCATGGACAGGAGCTCTCAGAAAGAGAGGAGAACTTGACGGAAATGCTGAGCTTATGGATTTTGCAGGAAAGCTGGAGAAGGCAACTATCGATACTATCGAGAGCGGAACAATGACAAAGGATCTTGCTCTCATCACAGAGCTTAAGGATGTTAATACTCTTAATACACAGGATTTCATTAAGGCTATCAGAACTACACTTGAAGGAATTATGTAAACCTGTGATTGTTGTAATACAATAATTAGATTGTTGTAATATAATAATAAAAAATAAGACAATGGGAATCTCGTCCCGTTGTCTTATTTTTGTTTTCTTTTATCTCTCATTGATCGGTACATAGCTTGCGTCCTCTGCAACTGACATGTACGCAGGTCTGATGATCTTGTTTGTGCAGGTCAGCTCTTCTATACGGTGAGCACTCCATCCGGCTATTCTTGCGATAGCGAAGAGCGGAGTGATGAATTCCTCCGGTATGTTCAGCATAGAATACGCAAAACCGCTGTAGAAGTCAATATTCGGTGAAACCGGTTTATACATTTTTCTTTCCTGCTTCATAAGCTCCGGGGCAAGTCTCTCCACAGCCTGATAAAGATGTGCTTCGTCGTCACGTCCCTTTACTTCGGCAAGATGTATGGTGTATTTCTTAAGTATAAGTGCACGCGGGTCGGACTTTGTATAGACTGCATGTCCCATACCGTAAATAAGTCCGGTTTTGTCAAATGCTTTCTTACGCAGTATCTTTATGAGATATGCGGATATCTCGTCATCGTCGTACCAGTCGGATACATTTGCCTTGATCTCATCAAACATTTTTATAACCTTGATGTTTGCGCCACCGTGCTTCGGTCCCTTGAGGGAGCAGAGTGATGCGGCAACCGATGAATAGGTATCCGTGCCGGAGGATGTAACTACATGTGTTGTGAAGGTTGAGTTATTTCCACCGCCGTGCTCGGCATGAAGCACAAGAGCGATATCCAGCAGATGTGCCTCGATAGGTTCGAATTTTTTATCCTGGCGAAGCATTCTCAGCAGATTTTCCGCAGTGGAAAGCTCCGGCTTGGGATTGTGTATATAGAGACCTCGTCTCTGAAGGTAATGTCTGTATGCCAGATAGGAATATGCAGCTATCATAGGAATGTTTGCTATGAGGCTGATGCTCTGGCGGAGTACATTTGTCAGATTCAGGTCATCGGAATGAACGTCGTAAGCATTCAGTGCCAGTATGGACTGTGCCATGGCATTCATTATATCCTTGTTTGGAGATCTGAGGATTACATCCTCTGTAAAGTCCTGGGGAAGCTTACGGTTGTAGCCCAGCAGCTTATTAAAATGCTCCAGCTCTGTTTCATTCGGAAGGGTTCCGAACAGCAGGAGATATATGGTTTCCTCGAATCCAAATCTGTGATTGTTGGTAAAGCCCTGTACCAGATCGTTTATATCGATACCGCGATAACGGAGCTCTCCGTCGATAGGAACTATTTCCCCGTTAACCTCGGCTGAACCGGATACTGTAGATATCTCGGTCAGTCCAGTCAGAACTCCCTTTCCGTTTGCCTCTCTGAGTCCTCGCTTTACATGATAAACATCGTAAAGGCTTGGATCTATATAGTTATGGTCAGCGCATAAACGTGCTAACTTATGTATTTCTCTTGCAGCAACTGCCGCTGTATAGTTTGTCATTATTATCTTGGTCTCCTTACAAAAAGTTATATCATATGGCGTCAAAAGGTACATTCGACACCTGCATCATTATATAGTCATCTACAGTAGTTCCGGACTGTACTCCAGTCGGTTCAGGGTTTCGTAGCTGGCACAGATCTTATCGGCCATACATACGAGACGCGCTTCCCGGGATTTTGGGGGTCTGGTTATATTTAACGGGAACATATGACAATATATGATCTCCCTTTCAATCCTGTTAAGTTTGAAATCAGCTGTAGCATTTTCAAGTGATCTTTTCGCATGAGTATATCCATGCAGGTTATGATATTTGTTATTCTCATGCCAGTCATATAGGAAATAGTCATGCAGAAGCGCCCCGCGCACCAGACTTCTCATGTCAATGGGCTTGTTTCGCTTAAGTGCAAGACTGATACTTATGCAGGTAACACATAAAGAATGGGTGTATGTAGTGGTAGTCCCGTGTTGAATGAATTCACGTTCCTTGAGATAGTTTTCATTCTCCAGAATATCCGCACCGTACTTTTTCATTATATTCAGAATTTTCTTGTCATAACCAATTCTTAACAATTCGTTACCTCCTGAGGATACCGAGCATGTCGATATGCTAATAAATTATAACATATATATTGCATGTGTCAAAATTGAAGTGGTGGAAATGTTTTTTGTGTTATGTTACAATATTGTACGATTATGAACTACTAGGTATTATCAGGAGGTACATATGTTAGATAATGGTCTTATGATGCAGTACTTTGAATGGTATATGAAGAGCGGTGAGCCATCACTCTGGAGCTCTCTTAAGAAGGATGCCGAGAAGCTGAGCAAAACCGGCGTTACATCTCTGTGGCTTCCACCTGCATATAAGGGTGCAAACGGTAAGGATGATGTAGGCTACGGCGTTTATGATCTCTATGATCTTGGTGAGTTCAACCAGAAGGGTTCCATAAGAACAAAGTACGGAACGAAAAAAGAATATTTAGAAGCTATAAAGGCTCTGCAGGCAGCAGGGATAAATGTATATGCCGACGTTGTACTGAATCACAAGATAGGTGCTGATGAGGTGGAAGAGGTTTCTGCCCAGGAGTTCAATGATAATAACAGATATCAGATGATCGGTGAAGGAAAGACCATCGGAGCATGGACAAAGTTTACATTCCCGGGAAGAAAGAATAAGTATTCCTCTTTCAAATGGAACTGGACCCATTTTGATGGAATCGACTGGGATCAGAACAGCCTTGAGAAGGCTATCTTTAAGTTTACAGGCAAGGAATGGAAGGCCGATGTAGATAAGGAACATGGTAATTATGATTATCTCATGGGCGCTGATATAGATTTTGATAACAGGGAAGTATTTGAAGAGCTGGTTAACTGGGCTGTATGGTATGTTGATACAACAGGAGTTGACGGTTTCAGACTTGATGCCGTAAAGCATATACCTGCTTCCTTCTACAGAGATTTCCTGTATAAGGTCAGAGAGCAGACACAGAAGGAGCTCTTTACAGTCGGTGAGTACTGGAGCGGTGATGTAAATATACTTAATGAGTATATTGATGCCATCAAATCAGAGGCTTCACTGTTCGATGTTCCGCTTCATTACAATCTGTACCACTGTTCAAAGGCAGGTGGTGCATATGACCTCAGAACTATATTTGACGGAACACTTGTAAAGGAAAAACCTGTAAAGGCTGTTACATTTGTTGATAATCATGATACTCAGCCGGGACAGATGCTGGATTCCTTTGTGGAAGACTGGTTCAAGCCTATGGCTTATGCACTGATCCTGCTCAGACGTGACGGTTATCCATGTGTATTCTACGGAGATTACAAAGGTATAACTCATGATAAGATCAAGTCAAAGAAGCAGCTTCTTGATAAGCTGATGAAGCTCAGAAAAACAAAAGCTTACGGTGAACAGCATGATTATTTCGATGATCCGGACTGTATCGGCTGGACCAGAGAAGGTGATGAGGATCATAAGGATTCCGGACTTGCGGTTGTAATTTCCGACGGCAAGGGCGGAACAAAGAGAATGTACATCGGAAGACAATTTGCCGGAAAGCATTTTTCTGATGTGATGGGAAATGCAAAATACAATATAAAGATAGATGATGAAGGTTTCGGTGAATTCTATGTTAACAGAGGAGCTGTTGCAGTTTGGGTACATAAGGAGCCGGTGTCCAGATAGGGGGATGAAATGGCAAAGACCATTAGGACAGATGCGGTGGATGATCTTTTCGAAGCGATGATGTCACTTAAGGACAAGGAAGAATTTTACAGCTTCTTCGAGGATATCTGCACTACAAATGAGGTTCTTTCCATTGCGGAAAGATTTGAAGTTGCAAAGCTTCTTTATCAGAACAATACATATATAGAGATAGCAGCGAAGACCGGTGCGTCTACTGCTACCATAAGCAGGGTTAACCGTTTCCTGGGAAATGGAAACGGCAGCTGTGAGCTGTTATTTGATAGAATGGGTATTTCCAAGGGTAAGGAGTGATGTATTAGTGGACTCAGGTATTATACTGAGGCTGGTTGTGTTAGTAATACTTCTGTTTTTATCAGGTTTTTTCTCATCTGCGGAAACCGCCCTTACGACAGTCAGTATCAATAAACTGAAGACTGTAGTGGATGAAGGCGGGAGACGTGGTAAAAGAGCACGTCGTGTTATCCGGATGAGAGAAGATTCTTCAAAACTCCTATCTACGATCCTGATAGGAAATAATATAGTAAACATCTCAGCATCTGCACTGGCAACGGTGCTGTGTACAAAGCTGTTTGGCAGTAGTTATATTGGAATTGCTACAGGACTGCTTACATTTTTCGTGCTTGTATTCGGAGAGATAACGCCGAAAACCATAGCTACACTGAACAATCTCACTTTGTCGCTCTGGTTTTCAGGTCCCATCAGCGCACTGATGATCGTGCTTACTCCGGTTATCTGGTTTGTCAATACCATTTGCCAGGGGATATTCTTCATCTTAAGGATCGACCCCGATAAGGATCAGAATCAGATGACTGAAAGCGAACTGCTTAAGATAGTTGATGTCAGCAGTGAAGAGGGTGTTATTGAAACCTCCGAAAAGAAGATGATAACAAATGTTGTGGACTTCGGCGACGCTGTGGCAAAGGACATAATGATCCCCCGCGCGGATATGGTATGTATGGATGTTAATGCGGCCATTGAAGACATGCTGGAGATCATCAGCAAAGAAGGCTATACACGATTTCCTGTTTATGATGAATCCAAGGATCATATTATAGGAATTCTGAATGTTAAGGATCTGATGTTTGCCCATATCAGGAGAGAAAAGAACGATACCGGTCTGGATATGAAGAGTATGATGCGAGAGCCGGTATTTGTTTATGAATACCAGAAGACGGCGCAAATATTTTCCGATATGAAAAGCTCATCGGTATCCATGTGCATAGTTCTGGATGAATATGGTATAACAGCAGGACTCATTACCATGGAAGATCTGGTTGAAGAGATAGTCGGAGATATCCGGGATGAGTATGATGAATATGAAAATGAATTCATAAAGGAAATAAGTACAGGCCATTACGATGTTGACGGTGCCGTAAAGCTGGATGATCTGAATGATGCGATAGGAACCCAGCTTGAGTCTGAAAATTATGATTCCATCGGCGGACTTATGATAGAGCTTCTTGACAGACTTCCCCGGGAGGGAGACGTGGTAAGGACCGGAGAAGTTACACTGAAGTGTAAAAAGGTTGAGAAAAACAGAGTAGAGAGAGTAGATATAGTAAAGGATATTCTATAGGTGGTGAATATGGATAACGAATTACAGGAAATCAAAAAAGATATAAGAAAGAAGATGAAGCTGGATTTTATCATTCCCGATGACATTCCGAATGAAAAAATGTTCATTGATCAGGTGATATCATTTCTGGAAGAAGAGTTCAAAAACAATGTCCGTAATAAAGACGAAAAGACTCTCACAAAGGCTATGGTCAATAATTACACCAAGAATAAGCTCCTGCCACCGCCTGATAAGAAGAAGTATACCAGGGACCATCTGATATATCTTATTTACATTTATTATATGAAAAATGTAATGTCTCTCAGCGATATTCAGAAGGTAATGGAGCCCCTGCTGGATAAGAAGATGACCAGTGCAAAGCTCTATGAAATATATAAGAAGACCTTCGAGATGGAGAAGTCCGAGTATTTCAATATAGAGGCAAGTGCAGCGAAGGCTGCATCCATTACAGAAAAGAAGGTTCCCAAGGATGAGGATGAGCAGCTGAACAAGATGCTTTATATCTTTATGCTGGGTTATGATATCTACAGCAAAAAGAGACTGATAGAAAAGCTGATAGATGAGATGGATTAATACCATAATATAAAAACAGTCAGGAGAAAAATATGATAAGCGCAAATAACATTTCACTGAGATTTGGAAAAAAAGCACTGTTTGAGGAAGTAAATATTACCTTTACCCCGGGTAACTGCTACGGACTTATAGGTGCAAACGGAGCCGGAAAATCAACATTTTTAAAAATCCTTTCCGGAGAACTTGATTCAACTACCGGAGATGTGACTATGGATCCGGGTGAGAGACTTTCAGTCCTCGAACAGGATCACTTCAAATATGATGATTATACGGTTATGGATACAGTCATCATGGGAAATCAGAGGCTGTACGAAATAATGAAGGAAAAGGATGCTATCTATGCCAAGGAAGACTTCAGTGATGAGGATGGTGTAAGAGCTTCGGAGCTTGAGGCTGAGTTCGCAGAGCTGGATGGCTGGAATGCAGAGGTTGACGCCGCAACATTGCTTAACGGACTGGGAATAGAGACAGAAGACCATTATGCTCTTATGAAGGATCTGGATGGAAATAAGAAGGTGAAGGTGCTTCTTGCAAAGGCACTTTTCGGAAATCCGGATGTTCTTCTTCTGGATGAGCCTACCAACCATTTGGATATGGATGCCATAGCCTGGCTTGAGGAATTCCTGATCAATTTTGATAATACCGTAATAGTTGTCAGCCACGACAGATATTTCCTGAACAAGGTCTGCACACACACCTGCGACCTGGATTACGGAAAGATTCAGGTATATGCCGGAAACTACGATTTCTGGTATGAGTCAAGTCAGCTGATGATACGTCAGATGAAGGAAGCAAACAAGAAGAAAGAGGAGCAGATAAAGGAGCTTAAAGAGTTCATCGCCCGTTTCTCTGCAAATGCTTCAAAGTCAAAGCAGGCAACTTCACGAAAGAAAGCACTTGAAAAGATCGAGCTTGAAGAGATCAAGCCTTCAAGCCGTAAATATCCGTTTATCGATTTCAGACCGAATCGTGAGATCGGAAATGAGGTTCTTACCGTTCAGCATATTTCAAAGACAGTTGATGGAGAAAAAATCCTTGATGATATTACATTTACTGTCGGAAGAGAAGATAAGATAGCATTTGTAGGACCAAAGACACAGGCAACAACAATGCTTTTCAAAATACTTGCCGGTGAAGAGGAGCCGGATGAGGGAGAGTACAAATGGGGTGTTACAACCTCACAGGGTTACTTCCCTAAAGATAATACCAGAGAATTTGACAATGATCTTGTTATAGTAGACTGGCTGACACAGTTCTCAGAGGAGAAGGATGCTACATATGTCAGAGGCTTCCTTGGAAGAATGCTGTTCAGAGGAGAGGACGGTATCAAGAAGGTCAAGGTTCTGTCGGGAGGAGAGAAGGTAAGATGTCTTCTTTCAAAGCTTATGATAATGGGAACAAATGTACTCATACTCGATGAGCCTACAAACCACCTTGATATGGAAGCCATAACATCACTCAACAATGCCCTTATAAAATTCCCGGGGGTAGTACTGTTTGCATGTCAGGATCACCAGTTTATTCAGACAACTGCAAATCGTATCATGGAGCTTACAGATAACGGACTTATCGATAAGCAGTGTACATACGATGAATATCTGGAGAATGATGAGCTGGCAAGAAAGAGACAGATCATTACATTTGATACGAAAGAGTAACTAATAATAAAAAAGAATATACAAAGAAGAATATAAAAAAGAAACCGTGTTATCACATTCACACGGTTTCTTTTTTATCATGCGCCTGGCGGAACATGTTTACATCGGAAGCATCTTCTACTCTGCCGGGAACAGATAATCGATAAAGTCCTTAACTCTTTCGTGGTTATCCTCCATATCTCCTGCAAATCCTATATAAATATCGTCATATCCCAGGTTCAGAGACTTTGCGAACTCCGTATCCGATATATCTATTGCGTATGGTCCGGGATTTCCGTCCATTCCCGTAAGCATGACGATACGGTCCTTTATTCTTTCAAAGTATTCAGGCTCAAGATATTTGTCCAGAGGATAGAAGATATCCATCATTCCGCAGTAAACAGCACCTTCTTCGTTGGTGAAAACAACATCGTAGATATGAGCTGCTGTTGAGGTTTCGAAATTGATATACTTCTGGCTGTTCTTGTTGTTTTCATAGGACTGAGTATATTCATCATAAATCAACTCGACATTTGTCTCGCCTTTTATCTGATAACCATCATATTTATTTATGGCTTTTGCATAATCCTCGAAAGCATCGGCATTAAACTCCAGAGGGTTTTTACAGTTGATGGCCACATAGGAGATAGTGACAGGTCTGAGAGCCCGGACCAACGTGATGGTCAGTATGGTAAGAACAACTACGATACCGGTGATAATAAGTATTCTTTCTTTATAATAGTAAAGCAGATACTTCCGGCGTTCTTTTTTACTCATGCCCTCGGTGGTTTCTTCAATCTGTTTCTTTTTTGCCTTTCTTTTTTCTTTTCTGGAGAGAGAGTGGAGATCGAGACGATTGTCTTCGTTTTTCTCGACCGGCTTCTCTTCCATTTCTTTGATCATTTCACGCATTTGCAGTAACCTCTTGTTGAAAATTAGTGTTGGTAAATTTTAACATAAATTGTTAAAATATGACAATTCTTTTTCAAAATAATCTCTAATTAGTTAAAACTTGGTTATTATGTACAAAAAGTATAATAAAATTCAAAAATAATACTTGCATTATTGTTCAGTTTGACCTATAATAGCGATATGTTGCAGGGAAAACTGCGGCGAAAAGTAAACATTGTGGACCAAATGGTCGACAAAAATGCCAAAAAGATACTGAGTATAATGACTATTTTTCTGAATTGGCTTTAGTGGTCTCGGACCACTGATTATAAGGAAGCAAGATAAGATTTGTATGATGTATCATAAGGACACACACAAATACAAAAGGAGGGTTTTTTTGTGAAAAAGTTCAAAAAGGCAATGGCTCTCTCACTTGCACTCGCTATGGGTCTTTCACTTGTAGCTTGTGGTGACAAGGAAGAAGAGACAACAACAGAAAAGGCAACAGAGGCAGAGACTACAGAGGCTGAAACAACAGAGGCTGCAGCAACAGATGATGACGCTGCTTCAGAGACAGAGGCTGTTGAGACAGAGGCTCCTGACTTCTCTAAGGATGGAAAGGTTCTTAACATTCAGTGCTGGAACGACGAGTTCGCTAACAGACTTAAGGATCACTATCCAGGATACGAAGCAAACGATCCTGATGATGCTACAGCAGGTGGTAAGATCGGTGACATCGAAGTTAAGTTCACTGTAACTCCTTCAGATGACAACGCTTATCAGAACAACCTTGATGCTGTTCTTCCAGATAATGCTGATGCAGCAGATGATGAGAAGGTTGACCTTTTCCTCGTAGAGGCTGACTATGCACTGAAGTATGTAAATACTCCACTTGCTATGCCTGTTGCAGATCTTGGTATCGATGTTGACAAGGAACTTGCTAATCAGTATCAGTATACAAAGGATATCGTTACTGATTCAGATGGAAACCTTAAGGGTGTTTCATGGCAGGGATGTCCTGGAGTTCTTATCTACAACAGAGAGATCGCTAAGGACGTACTTGGATCAGACGATCCTGATACAGTTCAGGAAGCTGTTAAGGATTGGGATACATTCAACGCTACAGCTAAGACACTTAACGAGAAGGGATATAAGATCACAGCTACAGCTAATGATACATTCCGTACATTCTCAAACAACGTTTCTAAGCCATGGGTAGTTGATGGAAAGATCACAGTTGATGATAACATCAAGAAGTGGGTTGATATGTCAAAAGAGCAGGTAGATGCTGGTTACACAGGAACAGCTGATCTTTGGTCAGATGACTGGAACAAGGGATTCTATCCAGATGGTAAGGTATTCTGCTACTTTGGACCTGCTTGGTTAATTAACTTCTGTATGTCAGCAGATGATCCTGAGTCAATCGCCGGAAAGGGCGGCTGGGGAGCAACAACTGGTCCTCAGGGCTTCTACTGGGGTGGTACATGGATCTGTGCAGCAAATGGTACAGATAACCCTGCACTCGTTGCTGATATCATCAGAAAGATGACAACAGACGAAGAAGTTATGACAGGTATCGTTAAGAAGGATAGTGACTTCGTTAACAACAAGCCAGCTATGGAAGCTGCAGCTACAGATGACAGCTATGCATTCGCAGTACTTGGTGGACAGAATCCTCTTGCTATGTTCTGTGAGGGAGCAGAGAAGATCGATCTTTCTAACATTTCAGAGTATGATCAGGGATGTAATGAGTCATTCCAGGCAGCTATGAAGGATTACTTCGAAGGTAACGTTGATAGCTATGATGCAGCACTTGAGAACTTCTACAAGTCAGTATCAGAGAAGTACCCAGAGCTTTCATACTAAGATTCATTCTAAGCTATTGCTTAATAGGGCCGTCACTGGCCTAAAGTAATAAAATTAAATGCGTGCCTTCTTGGGCATATGTCTAAGAGGCACGCTTTAATTATCTTTTATACACTATGAATAAACAAGGTATAGCGGAGGTAGCTGAATGAATAAGAAAAAAAATGGAAACGTTGTACGCTATAACCGTTGGGGGTATTTCTTCTTAATTCCTTTTGTTGTAGTATTTACTATATTCCAGCTTATTCCACTGGTTTCTACTATTTACAACAGTTTCTTTGAACACTATTTCAAAAATGGTATTACAGAGGTTGGACCAACCTTTATTGGATTAGAAAATTATAAGTCACTGTTCTCTTCAGGCGGTGACGTCTTTAAATATTTCGGAAACACTATGATCATGTGGATTCTCGGATTCATACCTCAGATCGTTGTTTCACTCTTACTGGCAGCTTGGTTCTCAGATCCTTCACTTAGACTTAAGGGTCGTCCATTCTTCCAGTCAGTTATCTACTTACCAAACCTTATTATGGCATCTGCATTTGCAATGTTATTCTTTACATTGTTCTCAGATTCAGGTCCTATCAACTCATTACTTATGAGTATGGGATTTATAGATGAGCCATACAAGTTCCTATCTCATACAGGAAGTGCGAGAGCACTTGTTGCATTTATGAACTTCCTTATGTGGTTTGGTAATACAACCATTCTGCTTCTTGCGGGTATGCTTGGTATTGATACATCATACTATGAAGCGGCGGAGGTTGATGGTGCTACATCAACACAGATATTCTTTAGGATAACACTTCCTATCTTAAGACCAATCCTTGTATTCGTTATGATTACATCTCTTATTGGTGGTCTTCAGATGTTCGATGTACCTCAGATTCTTACAAATGGTGAAGGTAGTCCGGTTAGAACTACTATGACACTTATCATGTACCTGAACAAACACTTGTACAGTAAGAACTATGGTATGGGTGGTGCCCTTTCAGTTATTCTGTTCATAATTACTGGTATCTTGAGCTTAATTGTCTTCAAGTTTAACCAGAAAGGTGATAAGTAAAGGAGGGTGCTATGGAAACGAAAAAAACTAGTGGCGTTGGTGTCCACACAAGACGAATTATTGCTTACGTAGTGCTTATCTTTATAACCATTATGTGTTTATTCTGGTTCTACATTCTCTTTGTAAATGCAACCAGATCAAAGTCGGATCTTAATAAAGGATTTACGATTTTACCGGGTGGTAACTTAGGAAAGAACCTTTACAATCTGTTCCACAATAGTAACCTCCCGATTATCAGAGGACTTTTAAACAGTTTGATCATATCACTTTGTACAGCAGCTCTTAGTACATATTTCTCTACTATGACAGCTTTCGCTATACATGCATATGATTTCAAACTTAAGAAGTTTATGTTTACATTTATACTTGCTATCATGATGATTCCTACACAGGTTACAGCTCTTGGATTCCTTAACCTGCTGAGAAAGATTGGTCTCATGGATTCATTTATACCACTTATTGTGCCTGCTATTGCAGCACCTGCGGTATTCTTCTATATGAAGCAGTATATGGAGGCAAACATTCCTCTGGAACTTATGGAATCAGCCCGTATAGACGGTGCGGGAGAGTTCCTGATATTCAACAGGATAGCACTTCCACTTATGAAACCGGCTATTGCAGTACAGGCTATCTTCGCATTTGTAACAAGCTGGAATAACTACTTTACTCCTGCTCTTGTACTTAAGTCAGATGAGAAGAAGACACTGCCTATACTTATTGCAACACTTCGTTCAGCAGACTTCCTGAAGTTCGATATGGGTCAGGTTTACATGTTTATCGCTATGTCAATCCTGCCTGTTATCGTTGTTTACATCTTCATGGCTAAGAATATCGTTGCAGGTATGACAGTCGGCGCTGTTAAGGGTTAATTTTACAATAACAGTTCTATAAAGCAATTAAGCCCATCACTACGAGAAGTAGTGGTGGGTTTTTATTTGCATTATAACTATAAATACAGTATAATAACGCTTAATTGTGTTTTGTATTTTGAATACTATGTGTTCTGAATACTTTGAAATATAAACAGATGGGCAGAGTTATGGCTAAAGAGAATAATAAGAATAAAAAAAATATAGAAAATAAAGAAGTTAATAAAAAAACTAATAAAGCTGCAAAGACGGAAGATAAAACTGCAGAAGATAAAGCTATGAAAGATAAGCCGATAGAAGTAAAATTACCGGAAAATATATCGGATGAGAATAAAGCTGAGAAAACCGTCCAGAAAACAGCTGATAAATATAAAACAACTCCTAATGAAGAACCGAGAGAACAGGTTAAGGGTGCCCGTAAGTTTTATAACATTATGGATAAACTCGGAGACCTATTTTATCTTAATATTTATTTCTTTATCACCTGTATTCCAATAGTTACGATAGGTGCATCTATAACGGCTCTTTATACAGTAACAAATAAAATGGTTACTGATGATGAACCACCTGTTAAACAGGAATATTTCCGTGCTTTTAAAGCAAATTTTAAGCAGAGTACCATTATATGGCTTATAGATCTTGTATATATATATCTGATGTATATTCAGTTGGGAATAGTGATGACCAATCAGAGTGAGGGTGCAAAGCTGCTGTTCGTAGTGCTTGGTTTTGAGTTTATTCTTGCGGCATTTGCAATACCACTTCAGTTTCCTCTGGTTGCCAGATATGAGAATACAACCTTTAATATGATAAAGAACGCACTTATCCTTTCACTTGCATATCTCAGTGTTTGGTTCAGGATGTTCTTTATCTGGATGTTCCCGATAGTTATTTATTATCTGAATCCAAAGATAATGTTCTATACATGGTATCTCTGGGCTCTTATTCTGACATCGCTTTTTGCGTATGCCTGTTCGATGTTTCTTAGAAAATTTTATGATATACTTGAAAAACCGAAGGAATAGTCCTTCGGTTTTTCGTGCTTTTCAGATATCATTTTTAAATTTGAATTTAAACCTCTTCATATTCTACAAGCTCTATCAGATCATCCTTGCTATCCTTAAAGCCTCTTTTAAGATAGTGCTTTCCGCCTTCAATAAATATGGCTCCACAAGAGCATCTGACAACCTGAGTTCTTGATTTGGATTCGATAATATCTCCGCATTTGCGGCACTGAGCTGCATTTCTCTTGATTTTTTTCATAAGCCTTCTCCTTTGATCTGAGCCGGTAATGATCATAACCCCATCAATCAGTACCAACTATTTTTTCATCTGACTTAAGTATATAACGGATTTTTTTATGATTCAACCCTTCTCCGATAACTATGAAAAGTTCTTGCCCGGCGGAGATGGGACAGATATTTACAGTATGCCTTGTTGCGTTTATTTCCAGCCAATTATCATCGCTGTTTTTAAGAAAACCTTTCAGGCGGATCACATTTCCTGTATCCGGATCATCAAATATAAGTCTGACAGTTTCTTCAATCTTTTCGGTTTCAATCTTTGGATGAAAGAAGAAGGTGGATTCAAAGGAATTATTATCGCTTGAATCACCGTTTATTTCACCGGTCGGATTATCCGGGTGACCTCCGGATCTGTATTTCGGTAACGCATCGCTGTGGTATGTGCTGCGAAGTATTTTTTCAAAATCCTCCGAAGTGATCTCACCCTGTTTCCAATAGTAAAGATCATCAAGACGTCTGCTGCAACCGTACTTTTCAAGACAGCTGTTTATGTATTTAAGATCTTCTTCTTTTTGTTTGTTCAGAGCGTCAGGATTGGAGAGTGCATCCAGGGCCGGACTGATCTTGCTGACAATAACGATTCCCGATTTTGCAATCTGTGAAGTAAAGATATATTCGGCCTCGCCGGAAAGATCTTCGCTGATGCCGCTTTCCATGATAGTTATGACACTGCCCATTTGATACCATTTTTCCAGAGGCTCTTCATATAGAAGATCGTAGAATTCTTCAACCTCGAAAATACCGGAGGGTTCGACGATCACATGGTCATAGCCCGTCATGGCTACGGTTATCAGTTTTGTTTTCAGTCTCCTTCTGGTGCAGTCAGCGTCTCCACCGATTACCATTTCCAGATGACAGGTGCTGCTGAGAGCATCCCCCAGAAGCATTCTGTCCACATTTATGGCACCGTAATCATTTACGATGATGGCAACCCGTTTTCCCAGTGAAGACAGATAGCCGGCGTATTCTTTTATAAATGTTGTTTTACCGGAGCCTAAGAATCCGGTTATAAGATCTATTCTTGTCATATTAGTACTTTTGTGTCCCCTCCCGAAATGCTTATTCCTGTTTATCCCAGAGAAAATCGGTTCCTATGATATCGGCACCATATGCCTTTATACGTGCCTCCTCAGCTGGATCATTTACTGTAAATACAAAGCTCATAAGTGTACTTTTTTCCAGTTCTTCAGCGGTTATCTGATCATAAACATCCTTTGAAACACTGAAGCTGCTTACACCATTGTCATCGCAGTAATGAATAAAATCGATAGGTTTACATAATTCTCCCTCTCTTTTATCATTTGAATTATAATAAAAGTTAATGAGAGGAAAATCGTAGACCTCCTTTACTGCGTTTAGCATTTCTATGGTCTGGCCTCCGACAACCATACGGCCGAGAACATCATTCAGCATATTGTTCTCTTCTGATGAAGTGCTTTCAATGTATAATTCATCCAGTGCTTCACGGGTTTCCTCTAAAATAGCGGAGTAGAAGGTCTTTGTATCCTGGTAACTACGCTCACCGCCGTCGATCATGACAAACATATCGTCATGCTCAGCCATAAAGATAACAAGCTCTTTAAAGCTGGTTGCCTTATATTTTTTCTGTATTTTAAAATTCATGAAGGTATCGTAGCTGCAAAGATGCTTATCGTAGGCCGTAACAGACTCCGATTCGGATCCCGACTCTGACTCAAAGGGAAAGTCCTGTCCCAGACGATCCTCCCAGTCGCTTTTGGTCCAGATATTATCCCGGCCACTGTGAGCAAGAACAAGCTTTCCGTCACTGGTGAAGGAAACATCGGCCTCGAAAAGTCTGTATCCCTCTGCATAAATAAGTCTTAGAGGATCAATGCTGTTTATATATTTGTCTGTGCCGTTCATGCCTCCAAGTGCATGGATGATATATTTCTGGGATTCAACAGTTTTCCTATATCTTTCGGCGTAGGAACGAGGATCAAAACTTCCGTTGTCATCAGACTGGTTAGTTGAACTTGTTCCATTTTCATCGGATGAGGATTCATCATTTTCATCAGATGATGATTGGGAATTCTTATCAGATGCAGAATCAGCTACCTTATCGGATATGGATTCTGTACTTATATCAGCTTTTGATTCTTCAGCCGAGCTTCCTCTGCTGAGCAGGAACAGAACCAGGATAGCAGTGGCAGCGAGGATTATAAACACCGATATATATATCATTTTTTTCAAGTATTCTTTGTCCATAAGATGTATTTTAACACAAAATCAAGAATTAAAATAAAAAAATGAAATAAAAAAAGGAAATAAAAAAAGGATTTTTCCGAAAAATGTTTAACAATAAATTGGGCGACATTTTTGGACATAAAATTAGGTGAGGGAAAATGTATTATTCGGATGAAACAGTGGAGCAGGTGCGTAGCAGTAATGATATCGTTGATGTCATTTCCGAGTACGCAGGTCTAAAAAAATCAGGTAATTCTTATAAGTGCTGCTGTCCTTTTCACACTGAGAAGACACCATCCTTTACAGTCAGCCGGGAGAAGCAGATGTATCACTGCTTTGGATGCGGAGTCGGCGGAAATGTATTTACCTTCGTAATGAAGTATGAGAACTTTACATTTCCCGAGGCTATCCAGTATCTGGCGAAAAGAGCCGGAATAACACTTCCCGAAAAGGATATGACTGAGGAGGAAAAGAAAAAACAGTCGTGGAAGGCGATGCTCTACGAAGTAAATAAAAGTGCGGCGGCATATTTCCATTATCTGCTTACCAAAACCGAAAGAGGAAAGCTGGGATATGATTATTACAGAAAACGAGGCTTTACGGATGAGACCATAAATAAGTTTGGTCTTGGGTATGCGGATATCTACAAAGATGATTTATATAAATATCTGAAGTCAAAGGGCTATTCCGATGAACTTATGAGAGCCGCGGGACTGGTATTATTTGATGAGAAAAAAGGTCCGCAGGATCGGTTCTGGAACCGTGTTATGGTTCCGATTACGGATATAAACGGTAAGATCATAGCGTTTGGAGGAAGAGTTCTGGGAGACGCACTTCCCAAATACATAAATACAAGTGAAACTGAGATATTCCTTAAGGGGCGTAATCTGTTTGCGATGAATATTGCAAGACACAGCAGAAGAAAGGGCGTTATCCTATGCGAGGGATATATGGATGTTATAGCTATGCATCAGGCGGGATATGATAATGCGGTTGCATCCCTGGGAACGGCTTTTACCCCCGGGCAGGCAGGACTCATAAAAAGATATACAACAGATGTATATCTGGCATATGACAGCGATGGTGCGGGAATGGCTGCCACCATGAAGGCCATAAGCATTCTGAGAAGTCTGGATATGTCCCAGAAGATAATAAGCTTAAAACCGCATAAGGATCCGGATGAGTTTATAAAAAATGAAGGTCTGGAGGCCTATGACGAGAGAGTAAGAGATGCATTAAACGGAAGACTTTTTGAGATAAATGTAATCTCCGGAAACTACAATCTGAATGATCCTGAAGACAAGACGGCATTTATGAAGGCAGCGGGACGGCTGCTGGCAGGTATAGAAGATTCGACTGAACGGTCAAATTATATAGATACCGTATCATCGAAGTATTTCCTGAATAAGCAGGAGCTTGCAAAGATAGTTACCGAGGTCGGAATGTCCGGACTGGCAGAGGAGAGCCTGGCAGACAGGATGGATTTCAGGAGCCGGGAGGTTCCGAATCAGCCTGCTGAGAGACCGGTTCAAGAGCGCCCCGGGCAGGTTGAAAAGAAAAAAGAAAATCCGGCGGAAGAAAACGAGAAATATCTTCTGACGCTGATGGTCAATAATCAGTATTTGTTTGATAAGCTGGCGAAGGTGATATCGGAGAAGGATTTTACGGAAGATATTATATCCGGTGTGGCAAAGCAGATATTTGATCAATACCGGGAAAAGGGCGAAGTAGTTCCGGCAACCATACTTAACAGTTTTGATGATACCGAGTCGCAGGAAAAAGTAAGCGAAATATTCACGAAGGAACTGGAATTTGATACCACACCTTCCGTGATGGAAAAAGTCCTGACAGATCTTATCATCAAGATAAAAATGGATAACATAGATAAGGAACTGAAAAAGTCAGGCAATGTAAGTCAGATAGAGCTTGCACGTAAGAAAAACGAACTTAAAAAAATAAAAATCACATTATAGAAAGAGGAAAAAGTAATGGCTAAAAGAAAGACAAAGGCAGAGAAGGAACAGGAAATGAAGGAGCAGGAGATGATGGAGCTTCAAAATGCAGAGGCTGGTCAGAATCCTGACGTCGATGGGGATCCGGATATCGATCCTGATTTTGAGGATGAGATAGACGATCAGCCTACTATCGATGAGGCAAATGAAAATGTTGCCGACGATATGACTGAAGAAGAAAGAGAGAAGCTCTTCGACGACCGCATGAAGGATCTGCTGAAGGTAGCGAAGAAGAAAAATAATGTTCTTCGTGATGATGACATCGTTGATATTCTCAAGGATGTTCCCACACTTCTCACACCTGATTATCTTGCTAAGGCACTTGAGTACTTTGAGAAAAATAAGGTTGAAGTACTGAATATAACCGATGATGATGATATAGATGATGATGATATCGAGTTCGAGCTTTCCGAAGAGGAAGAGATAGATCTTGAGAAGATAGATATGTCTGTTCCCGAGGGTGTAAGTCTTGAAGACCCTGTAAGAATGTACCTGAAGGAGATTGGTAAGGTACAGCTGCTTACAGCCGATGAAGAAATAGAGCTGGCAAAGAGAATGGAGCAGGGAGATGAGGTTGCAAAGAAGCAGCTGGCTGAGGCAAACCTTCGTCTTGTTGTCAGTATCGCAAAAAGATATGTGGGCCGTGGTATGCTCTTCCTTGACCTGATCCAGGAAGGTAATATGGGTCTTATTAAGGCTGTTGAGAAGTTTGATTATCGAAAGGGATATAAGTTCTCTACTTATGCAACATGGTGGATAAGACAGGCTATAACAAGAGCTATAGCCGATCAGGCAAGAACTATCCGTATCCCTGTTCATATGGTTGAAACAATAAATAAGCTGACCAGAGTTTCAAGACAGCTTCTTCAGGAGCTTGGTCGTGAGCCGAGTCCGGAAGAAATCGCAGAGGAAATGGATATCCCCGTTGACAGAGTCAGAGAAATACAGAAGATATCACAGGAGCCTGTATCTCTTGAAACACCTATAGGTGAGGAGGAGGACAGCCACCTGGGAGACTTCCTTCCGGATGATGATGTTCCTGCACCTTCGGATGCAGCCGCATCAATGATCCTTAAGGAACAGCTTGTTGAGGTTCTCGGAACACTTACAGAGAGAGAACAGAAGGTACTCAGACTCAGATTCGGACTTGATGACGGAAGATCAAGAACCCTTGAAGAGGTTGGAAAAGAGTTTAATGTAACACGTGAGCGTATCAGACAGATAGAGGCAAAAGCACTGAGAAAGCTCAGACATCCAAGTCGTTCACGTAAGCTTAAGGAGTTCCTTGACTGATCAAAATAACTATAAAGGAGTTCCTTAACTGATGAGTATAAAACTGTCAAAAAGGATGAAATGTATTGTCGATATGGTGACACCCGGAAGGGTAGTTGCCGATATCGGCTGTGATCATGGTTATATATCTATCTATCTTGTGGAAGAAGGGATAGCAAAAAAGGTTTATGCCATGGACGTTGCTGAGGGCCCTCTTGGTATTGCAAGGAGCAATATAGAAAGCAGGGCTCTTTCTGATAAAATTGAAACGAGACTTTCAAATGGATTTGAAGCTTTGGAGGCGGGGGAGAGTGACTGCGCCGTTATCGCCGGAATGGGCGGAAATCTTATAATAGATATCATTTCGGGTGGTTTACATAAGATAAGTAATAATTATGAACTTGTCCTTTCTCCGCAGTCGGATATACCTCTTGTAAGAACCTTTCTCAGAGAACATGGATTTATTATTATGGATGAGGAAATGCTCTCGGAGGATGGAAAGTATTATAATGTCATTAAGGCTGTTATGGATGATAGGAGCCTTAACGTTTCTTCCGGAAGCTACGATAGTATAGATGAAAAAACGCGTTTCTTATATGATACCTACGGAGAAAAACTGATAGAGAAAAAGCATCCCGTTCTGAAAGAATATCTGCAAAAGCAGGAAGAAAATTATCAGGGGTTATTCTGCCGGATGTCAAAGCAGACCGGGGGAAATGTAATAAATCGTATGTCACAGCTAAGAAGTGAGATAGAAGATATAGAGAATGTGCTTGAACTTATATGATATGAATGAGACAAAAATTCTTATATGATATGGAGAAGGAAAATGATCAAAATAAAAGTATTTGAGGGTGACCTTGAAAAAAATATCGAAGTCGAAACCGGAGCATCTCTGCTTGAAATAGCCCGGAAGGCTGGAGACACAGATGCAGTTGCTGCGAAGGTGAATGGCAGACTGAGGGAGTTATCATTTAAATTATTTTCTGATGCAACAGTTTCACTGCTTTCGATAACTTCTAATATAGGTGTCGATCTTTATAAGAGAAGCATATCCATGCTTATGCTTAAATCTGCAAGGGATGTGATCGGTGGTAATGATGATGATTACAGGATAGAGATAATGTATTCTCTGGGCAGCGGTTTCTTCTGTAGGATAACCGGCTGCAAAAGGGATATACGGATCACGGATGAGCTTCTCGAAAAGATCAAGGTAAGGATGAATGAACTGGTAGCCCGGGATATAAAGTTTGAAAAGAAGACATACTCAACCAGAGATATGAGAGAGGTCTTCAATGCCAGAAATCTTCCGGGAAAAGCCGAGCTGCTGAAATACAGAAGATCTTCAAGGATAAATATATATGAGCTTGATGGTTACCAGGATTACTACTACGGATTCATGGTTCCGTCAACCGGCTGCCTGAAGGCTTTTGATCTTGTAAAGTTTGCAGATGGTTTTGTACTGGTTATTCCACTAAAGGGAACTATGGAGCTTCCGAAGGAATATAAGCCTCAGAAGAGCCTTTACAGTATACTCAACGGAGCAGAGGACTGGGGCAGACAGATAGGAATAAGTCAGGTCGGCGAATTGAATGATGCTATAGTTGAAGGCAGAACAAATGATCTGATTCTTATTCAGGAAGCTCTGATGGAAAAGCAGATAGCGGATATAGCCGAAGAGGTTGTGAAAAACGATAAACGTATTGTACTTATAGCCGGACCATCGTCATCCGGTAAGACTACATTTTCCAACAGACTCAGCGTTCAGCTGAGAACCATGGGTAAAAAACCGCATCCTATAGCTATGGATAACTTCTTTAAAGAAAGAGAGAATACTCCGAGGGATGCAGAAGGAAAATATGACTTTGAGTGCATCGAGGCTATGGACCTTAAGCTGTTTAATGATACCATGACAGATCTGCTGAATGGTAAAGAGGCGGATATGCCTACATTTGATTTTGTTGTGGGGAAGAAAATATTTAACGGAAACATGCTGAGACTGGACGCAGATGATGTTCTTGTGGTTGAGGGCATACATGCGCTGAATCCGGAATCTACGGAATCACTTCCGAAGGAAAGCTGCTTCAAGATATATATAAGTGCTCTTACGCAGCTTAATATAGATGAGCATAATCGTATCTCGACTACGGACACCAGACTTCTCAGAAGGATAGTAAGAGATGCAAGAACGAGAGGTCATAGTCCACAGAGAAGCATTTCTCTTTGGGATAATGTAAGAGCAGGTGAAAACAAAAATATATTCCCGTTTCAGGATGAGGCGGATGCAATGTTCAACTCAGCTATCATTTATGAGCTGTCAGCCATAAAGATATTTGCAGAACCGCTGCTATTCAGTGTTCCTGAGGATTCGGAGGAATATTACGAAGCGAAAAGACTGCTTAAGTTTTTGGATTACTTTCTGGGAATAGATGTTCAGAGTGTTCCGAACAATTCGTTGCTTAGAGAGTTTATCGGAGGCGGATGCTTCGATATATAGAAAGAAAAGGCGAGTAGAACTGTAAGCCGGGTTATGTCGTGGATGATCATCCATCTAGGCTGTACATTACTGCACAGCTCAAGCAACCTACCTGAAGCTCGGCGGGCCGCGTCAGCACTTCGTCTTGGTCTTGCTTCGGATGGGGTTTACAATGCCCTGTCTGTTACCAGCCAGGCGGTGAGCTCTTACCTCGCCATTTCACCCTTACCTGTCAAAGACAGGCGGTATACTTTCTGTTGCACTTTCCTTTGAGTCACCTCAACCGGACGTTATCCGGCATCCTGCCCTGTGAAGCCCGGACTTTCCTCACGGATGACTGAGTCATCCCCGCGATCATCCATTCTACTCGCACGAAGGAATGATAACATAGCGAATGGTTTTCTTCAAGGGATATATATAGCAAAATAGGGGGATCATGAAGATCATGATAAAATCAGTAAAAAAACCAAAAGTAAAAATAAAGCTTCTGATGGCATTTCTGCTTATCTTTTGCATTTCCGTTTTAAGCGGACCTGTAGTTAAGGCTGCAGATGATTATTCTATAAATGTATCGGCAGAGCTTGACAATTCTCAGAAGTTTTATGTTTTTACGGTAAAGGTAAAGAATAAAGGGAAGGCTTTTGACGGCTCAGTCAGGTTATCCTGTGATACACATAATGGTGATCTGGTGGGTCACGAGATAGATATAAGCATTCCCGCTGAAAGCGAATCATCATTTGAGATAAACGTTCCGTCAGATAATATGAATCCTACTACGGTGGTATATGTAAGGCTGTTTGACGATGATGGAGACAAGGTTTATCAGGAAAAATTCAAGGATGTTATAGCTGAAAATCAGAATGGAGATTACTATGATCCCAGCAGACATGATATAAATTCCGGAAACATTAAAGAGGTTCATGGTTATATGGAGGAGCCTGTAACCGGGACATCAGGAATAGTATCTCTGGTTGTTATCATTTATGTTGTACTGGTTGGACCGCTTATTTATCTGATCCTTAAATCCATAAATAAAAGAGAGATTATCTGGCTGGTAATTCCGGGAATCTCACTTACTTTTGTTTTTATCATGTTCCTTATCGGTCTTTCCGTAAGGGTAAATAAGCCGAGTATCAAATCAGTTGAGCTTTTCGACGGAGTCTATAATACCGATAAAACATATATTTTCGGTTATTCTCCTGAATCAGACGAATGGACTATTAAGGCGAAGGAAAACTATCTTTTTGGAGATTCAACACATTCTTACAGCTACGACAACTCATCAAACAGGGAGAAATATGTGATAAAGAGTGATACATCCGGGGATGAACTGACTACGGTTCCATCGGGGGCATTTGATTATGCGTGCTTTATCATGAGTAAAGATAAGAAGGTAACGGATCCATTTATCATAGATGATTCATATCAGAATTCTTTTTCCCCGATCATAAAGAATAACAGCGGACAGGATCTGGACTATGTATTCATTCACTGGGATGATGGATATGTCTGTTATAAGGATGTAAAGAACGGTGAAGAGATGGATATGATGGATGATAATACCAAATGGAAAGCTGCTTCAACGGGAGTTAATTATAATCTCTACAGCGTAAACAAAGCACTGGTCAGAGAGGAATATGAAGAAGAGGATTATGAGGATGCATCCGAGCTTGCGGCACTTGCAATGGCTGTAGAAGCAACAGCGGATGAATATATGACTATAAAGGTTGTGGGTGTAAAGAAGGGTTCAAGTAAAACTGTACTGAATGAAGATTCATATATGTGTTATTACAGCTGCAGTAGAAGGGAGTACTAGTATGTTATATATAGATAAGTTATATAAAAACTACGGTAGCTTTACTGCAGTAAGAGGTCTTACCCTCAGAATACCAAAGGGAGATCTGTTCGGATTTGTGGGTCCGAATGGAGCCGGAAAGACCACTACAATGAGAATAGTGTGCGGTCTCCTCAGAGCTACCGCCGGATCGGTTACGGTAAATGGAATAACCAGAGGTGTGACCGGAAAGGATATGAAGGATCTGAAGAAATGTATAGGCTATGTTCCGGATTTCTTCGGAGTATATGATAACCTTAAGGTTTCGGAATATATGGAGTTTTATGGTTCTCTGAATGGCATGTTCTATAAGGATATACAGTCTGTTTCCGATTTTCTCCTTGATCTTGTAAAGCTCAGTGATAAGAAGGAATTCTATGTGGATACGCTGTCTCGAGGCATGAAACAGAGACTTTGTGTTGCCCGTGCTCTGATCCACGGTCCGGAGCTTCTTGTTATGGATGAGCCGTCCTCCGGTCTGGATCCGACTGCCAGAATAGAGATGAAGGAGCTTCTCATGAATGTCAATTCCATGGGAAAGACTATTATGATAAGTTCGCATATTCTTTCGGATATAGCTGAAATGTGTAACTCCATAGGAATAATGAATTACGGTGTTCTTGTAGCGGCCGGAAGGATGGAGGACATACTGAAAATGGGTACCGACATGAGCCGGGTTATCATAGAATACAGATGTGATCCGAAAATGGTAGTGGGGGCTCTGAAAGCATTTCAGGATATACAGGTAGTTGAGGTAAAGGAAAATCAGGTGACCCTTGCAGGAGTGACTGATGATATGATGAGCAGTCAGATAGTTGCACATCTTATAGCACAGGGAGTTATTGTATCCGGTTTCCACAGAGATGAAAAGAACCTGGAATCACTATTCATGAATCTGACAGGAGGTGTAAGCGCATGACAAAACCTTTGATGAATCCACTGGTAAAAAAAGATCTGAAGGTTACCTCCAGAAGCATGAAGTTTTCCTGGAGTCTGTTTGCATATCTTGGATTTCTGGCTATTATCTTTCTGCTGACTATGATGTCCTTAAGTCAGTCAGCAAGGTATAGAACAGGAGCAAATAATGCATATGTATATAAAAACTATCTTTCTTTTTTCCCTGTAATAGGTATTGCACAGCTGATAATGATCGGTATTATAATTCCGGTTATGACTGCGGCATCTATATCGGGAGAGAGAGAACGAAAGACACTGGATGTTCTTCTTACAACCTCAATATCACCTCTGTCCATAGTATTGGGAAAAACAGCATCGGCTGTCATAAGAGTAATGATATTTGTATTTGCGAGTATACCACTTATGGCTATCGCGTTTATAGTAGGAGGATTGTCCTGGCTGACTTTGTTTGAGTACATTTTTCTGGCATTTATCTTTGCCTGCTTTGCAGGAGCCATAGGAGTGTTCTGTTCGTCTGTATGTAAGAAGACAGTGACAGCAATCATACTTTCGTATGTTATATATGCAGGTTTTTACGGAGTGCTTTATGTGCCTGCACTCATGGTAGGACTTTCAGGTACGGGTGACAGAGGTATACTCGGAATCCTGCTTCTTCAGCTGTTTAATCCGCTTCATAACTTTATAGTATTTTTTGTGGATAAGCTGTCGGCTATATCCTTGGGAGAGGCTGTGGTAGCTACTCGACAGGGCAGCTTTATGGAGTGGATATATTCCACAAATGTATGGATAACCATATCATGTATATTCCAGATAGGGATTGCGGCGTTGTTTGTACTTTTCCCGGTGTCAAAAAAAGAAAAAATAACGGGTGTCAAAAAAAGAAAAAATAACGGGTTGACATATGTAAAAATCCTTGCTATAGTTTCAACAATCGATATAGCTTTTAGCAAACAAAAAAGGGAGTAGCTGGCAGATTCTTCAGGATCTGTACATACGATCGTCATCACAACGGCGTTAGGCCGTTCGGTATATGAATAATCAGCGAGACTTATTTGTAACGTTTTTTACGTTACAAATGGGTCTCGTTTTATTTTATGTCATATATTAAATAAAATTAATTATAGTTATATTTAACTAATCAGATATACGGAATAATCACTTAAATTGTATAAATATACGAAATTAATGTCAGGGTATTGACTTTATATAGATGTTGGTGTATATTTGCAAATGTGAATATATGAATAATTGTTCATGTGTTGAAAGGAGTCAGTTATGTCAGAAGAGGAATTAAAGTTTTTGGAGATTGTAGATCTGAAGAAAGGCTTCGGATCGGGAGATACAAGACAGGAGGTTCTCAGAGGAATGAACTTCACTGTTGCAAAGGGCGAGTTTTGTGTTCTTCTGGGACCCTCCGGTTCCGGAAAATCTACACTGCTGAATATTATCGGCGGTATCGACAATCCCGATTCGGGATATATATCAATAAATGGCGACAAGCTTGAGGAAATGGGTGAGAAGGGACTTACACAGTACAGACGTAAGCATCTGGGTTACGTATTTCAGATGTATAACCTTATCCCAAATCTGAATGTTAAAGAAAATATAGAAGTAGGAGCTTATCTTTCCGATAATCCTCTGGAGATTGATGAACTTCTTAAAACACTCGGTCTTTATGAACATCGTCACAAGCTTCCGAATCAGCTCTCCGGCGGACAGCAGCAGAGAGTATCTATCGGACGTGCGATAGTAAAGAACCCAGACATCCTGCTTTGTGATGAACCAACCGGTGCTCTTGATTACAACACATCAAAGGAAATACTGAAGCTTATAGAAGATGTAAATCAGAAGTACGGCAATACCATAATAATGGTAACCCATAACGAAGCTATCAAAAATATGGCTGACCATGTTGTTAAGCTTCGTGACGGGGTGGTTCGTCATAATAATATCATTGAGAACAAGATATCAGCAGTTGATCTTGATTGGTAAAAAACAGTAGATTTTGTCAGGTAAGATCGTAGTGGTCCTGACTATAAAGGATGGATGAATAATGAGTAAGATGAAAAATACAGATAAAAAGAAAACAGGAAATCCACTTGTTAAAAGAGTTCCGAGAGAGCTTACCGGTGAGTGGCATAAATATGCGGTTATAGCTGTTTTCCTGATAATGATGATCGGATTTATATCGGGAATGTATGTTGCAAATAACAGTATGCTTACCTCTGTTGAGAACAAGAAGAAGGAGTGTAATCTGGAGGATGGTTCATTTGAACTTGATAAGAAAGCTTCGGAAGAAATGATAGAAGCTCTTGAAAAGGGCGAGAAGGCAGATGTAAAGAAGTACTATCTTGAGAAGGGATATGAAGAAGCTGATAAGGAAGTTGAAAAGGCAGTCAATGAAAAAATCCCGGAAGAGCTGGATAAGGCAGTAAACAGCCAGATAGAAGATATGGTAAGAAGTCAGGCCAAGGAAGGTGTAGAGTCTCAGGTTGCTATGGCACAGATGATGGGAAAAACCATAACCGAATCAGAAAAAGATGAAATGGTACAAGGTGTTGTGGATGAAACCCTTCCGGATGCGTTAGATAAGTATTATGATGAAGCATATGAAAAGGCATATGATGAATTCATGAACAGCGATGAGTACGATAAGGCTCTGGAGACTGCAAAGGAGGAAGCTTATAAGGAAGTAGAAAAAACAGTAAACGAAGAGTATGACAAGGCTGCTGAAAAGTACGATCTGGAGAATCCGGATTATAAGCCCGTTAAGATAAAGATATATGAAAACTTTTACAAGGATACCCAGGAAGACAGAGACGGGGACGGTGAGAAGGAAGGAAATATCCGGGTATTTAAGGACCGCAGTGATGTGGATATGTACAGCATCTTAAAGGGAAGTATGCCGAAAAACGATCATGAGATAGCCATCGACAGAATGCATGCCGATAATGTAAAGCTTAAGATTGGAGATACTATCTACGTTGGTGGTGAAGAGTTTAAGGTCACTGCACTTGTAGCACTGGTTAATTATTCTACACTTTATGAAAAGCCGACTGATTCCATGTTTGATGCCATCTATTTTGATGTGTCAATAGTAACGGAGGAGGGCTTCGACAGAATACATAAGAATACACATTTCAACTATGCCTGGACTTATGAAAATAAGCCGGCTGATGAGGCAGAGGAAAAGAAGCTTTCGGAAAATGTCATGGCAGCCCTTATTTCTCAGTCAGTAGTTGAGGATAACGAGATAGAAGGCTTCCTTCCGAAGTTCAGCAATCAGGCCATACAGTTTGCAACAAATGATATCGGCGGCGATATGGCCATGGCCGGAATCCTTCTGTATATACTTGTGGCAGTTATAGCATTTATCTTTGCCATAACCATAAGCAATACCATAACGAAGGAAGCATCGGTTATCGGAACCCTCAGGGCGTCAGGTTATACAAAGGGTGAGCTGGTTGTTCACTATATGACCATGCCGATACTAGTAACTCTTATAGCCTCCATAATAGGAAATATACTGGGTTATACAATTTTGAAAAATGTAGTTGTGGACATGTATTATAACAGCTACAGTATGCCTACTTATGAAACCATATGGACACCGAAGGCATTTGTGAATACTACGGTCATTCCGATCATTCTGATGCTTGTTATAAATCTCATTGTAATAATCAGAATGCTGAGATTATCACCGCTGAGATTCCTGAGACATGATCTGAAAACAAAGAAGAGAAAGAAAGCCATAAGACTTCCGAAGTGGAAATTTATGAGCCGTTTCAGAATCAGGATACTTCTTCAGAATATACCAAACTATCTGGTGCTTTTCTTTGGAATAACATTTGTCATGATCATGCTTTCCATGGCAGTCGGATTCCCGGAGTCCCTTGACTCTTATCAGGATAAGGTTACCGATATGATGTTCGCAAAGTATCAGGTGGTACTTAAGGATACGGTGGATGAGGATGATAATCTGATTGAGACTTCCAATAAGTCAGCCGAGAGATTCAGCATGGACAGTCTTGAATATAATCAGGATGAATATAGCGAAAGTATTAGCGTATACGGTGTTGAGAAAAACAGTAATTATGTTAGTATTCCTTCGGATCTTGGAGAGAATGAAGTATATATATCAACTCCATTCAGCGAAAAATACAAACTGGAGGTGGGCGATACATTAACACTTGATGAGAAGTATGATAATGACAGTTATACCTTCAAGATAAAGGGCATATATGATTATGAGGGTGGCCTTGTGGTATTTATGCCAAATGAAGAGTTTAACAGCGTATTTGATAAGGAAGCAGATTCCTTTACCGGATATATGTCAAATGATGAGATAGATGATATAGATGACAAGTATATCTATACAACAATAACCAAGGATGATGTACTGAAGATATCACGTCAGCTGGATCATTCCATAGGAGCTTATATGACATATTTCCAGGTTGTATGTATTATCCTTTCGGCAGTGCTGATATACCTGCTTACAAAGATCATCATAGAGAAGAACGAGAATGCCATTTCCATGGTTAAGATACTGGGATATGAAAACGGTGAGATAAGTAAGCTTTATATGGCATCTACAACACTGGTTGTTATTCTGTCCTGTATAGCGGGAATAGCTCTGGGATATTATCTGATGGTTGTGGTGTTCGGAATATATCTGATGAGTATGGAAGGATGGTTCCATTTTGTCATATCACCATTGGGCTTTGTTAAAATGTTCTGCTTCGGTTTCATTTCTTATTTGATAGTTATGGTATTTGATTACAGACGTATTAAGAAGATACCGCTGGATGTGGCACTGAAAAATGCCGAGTAAATGACAGCAGTCCATATATCATATTGTGTTAAAAGAAACTTTAACACCCATATCAATATATAAAAATAGTGAAGGTTTGGGAGTGCCATAGGAGTCTGGCACTCCCTTTGATTTTTGACACAGTAGGCCGTTTATATTATAATTACTATGTATCACTATGACTTTATGAAGATTTTTCAGAAATTATATTTTTATTATATATAGGTTAATGAATGGGACAGCAGTTATATTATGACAATTATTCTCCGGTGGGAGATATATTGGTAGTAGCTATATGTTTTCTGATATTTATTCTTATCGGAACATCATATGTTACTAAAACCAGAAGCTTTGCAGTATATGTATGCTTAGTGGTATTTTTGACGTTTGCAGGACTAAGCGGTATCAGCCATCATTTTCTGTATTCGCAGGTTACAGATGGTGATTACACATGGGTATATATACTGCGTATACTTTATCATGCTTTCCTTTTTTCGAATCTGCTTCTTTATGTGGTATATATAGTGGAATTGCAGCATCTGGAGAAGGATAAGAAGATCCCCGTAATGATAATTTCCTCTCTCATATACGTTATGGTGATAGTTGTCGATATCGTTACGACCATATCCGGAAAAGGCTTTAAACTGAACAAACATGGTAATGCAGTGAGTGCAATAAATGTTTTTCTGTATGGTTATCTCGCTTTTATCGTTGTCATATCCTTCCTTATGATCGTATTCAGAAACAGGCTGTATAAGCAGGTAATGATGGGATTCTACGGAACAATGGTTGTAGCATTTCTGGTTCTTGTGATTCAGGGTAAGTATGGACAGTCGTCATTTACAACGGCAACATTTACCTTCCCTGTTATTTCGATGCTTTATATAGTACATTCAAATCCATATGATATAGAGCTGGGAGCGATAAATATCAGTGCCATGGAAGATATGGTCAGATATAATTATGAAAGGAAAAATGAGCTGATATTCATGAGTCTTTATATGCCGGATTATGATGTGGAGGGAGCTGTCTTTCCGAAGGAAATGCAGAAAACCATAAGAGACATAGCCGGTCACTATTTCAGAGGAGCTGTTCTTTTCCAGGTTAATAACGGACATGTAATCCTTATGACCAGAAAAGACAAAAATCCTAATTTTGAAAACATAGTCAATAAGACACTGAATGCATTTGACAAGGAATATGAGAAATATAAACTTGATTATAAAATAGTTTTTGGAGAGAGTATCGAGGAGATAAGCCGGAAGAATGAATATATAAGCTTCATAAGAAATATACACCGTAATATGGAAATGAATTCAATCCATATGGTGGATTTTGAAGATGTGGAAGCCTTCAATAAATATGAACTGATACTCAGTGAGCTTGATGATATTTATAAGAAACATGACCTGAATGATCCGAGAGTTATGGCTTACTGCCAGCCGGTTTATAATATTAAGAAACAGAAATATGATACGGCGGAAGCTCTCATGAGACTTAAGCTTGATGATATCGGACTTGTATTCCCGGATCAGTTTATACCACTTGCCGAGGAAAACGGGTATATACATGTACTTACCGAGATAATACTCAGTAAGACCTGTGCAGAGATAAAGCATCTGCTGGGGGATGGGTATGAAGTAAAACGTATATCCATAAATGTATCGGTTCTTGAAATGCGTGATGATAAATTCACTGAGGATATAACAAATATCATAAATAACAGCGGAATACCTGAGTACAAGGTTGCAATAGAAATAACCGAATCACAGACTGACAATGACTTCCTGGTCATGAAACATATTATTGATGAGCTGAAGGATAAGGGTGTCAAATTCTACCTGGATGATTTCGGAACAGGATATTCAAACATGGAAAGAATCATGGAGCTTCCGTTTGATATCATCAAGTTTGACAGGTCTCTGGTACTTGCAAGTGACACAGATGAGAGAGCCGAAAAGATGGTAGGAAGCCTTGCAAATATGTTTTCGGAGCTGAATTATTCGGTTCTTTATGAAGGTGTAGAAAATGAAATGGATGAGAAGAGATGTATCAATATGTCGGCTTCATATCTTCAGGGATATAAGTATTCCCGTCCTATTCCGATCATAGAGCTAAGCAAGTTTTTCTCAAAACAGGAGAATAATCATGAGTGAAAAATATATAATGGCACTGGATGCCGGTACAACAAGTAACAGGGCGATACTATTTGACCATAGTGGTAAGATAGTGTCAGTTGCCCAGCGTGAATTTACGCAGTACTATCCCCAGCCGGGCTGGGTTGAGCATGATGCAAATGAGATATGGTCCTCCATGCTCGGAGTAGCTGTGGAAAGTATGGCAAAGGCCGGTATTGCTTCCTCGGATGTGGCCGGTATAGGAATAACAAATCAGCGTGAGACTACTATCGTCTGGGATAAGGAAACAGGTGAGCCTGTATATAATGCCATCGTATGGCAGTGTCGAAGAACTGCGGAGTATTGCGACAGTCTTAAGGCAAAGGGGCTTGAAAAGACCATACGTGAAAAGACAGGTCTTGTTATAGATGCTTATTTTTCAGCAACAAAGCTCAGATGGATCCTTGAAAATGTTGAAGGAATCCGGGAAAGAGCCGAGAAGGGTGAGCTTCTTTTCGGTACGGTTGATACCTGGCTCATATGGAAGCTGACCAATGGAAGAGTTCACGTTACGGATTATTCAAATGCCTCCCGTACCATGCTCTTTAATATAACCGAGCTGAAGTGGGATGAGGAGATACTTGATATACTGGGTATCCCGGTATGCATGCTTCCCGAAGTAAAGGACAGCAGCTGTTTTTATGGAAATGCAAGTAAGCATATACTGGGACGGGAGATACCTATTGCAGGTATTGCCGGAGATCAGCAGGCTGCACTTTTCGGCCAGCTCTGCTGGGAAAAAGGACATGCAAAAAATACATATGGAACAGGATGCTTCCTTCTTTTAAATACAGGTGACAGTCCGGTATTCTCAGAGAACGGACTTGTTACTACCATCGCCTGGGGAATGGACGGAAGTGTTAAGTATGCACTTGAGGGTTCTGTCTTTATAGGCGGAGCTGCCATACAGTGGCTTCGTGATGAGATGAGACTTATAGACAGTGCTGAGGATTCGGAATATATGGCCACTAAGGTCAAGGATACAAACGGATGCTTCGTTGTTCCTGCATTTACCGGACTGGGTGCTCCTTTCTGGAATCAGTATGCAAGAGGAACAATAGTAGGAATAACTCGTGGTGTAAATAAGTATCATATAATCAGGGCAACCTTGGAATCCATAGCTTACCAGACCTGCGATGTTCTGAGAGCTATGGAAAAGGACTGCGGTGTCAAGCTCAGTGAACTGAAGGTTGATGGCGGTGCGTCTGCAAACAATTTCCTGCTTCAGACACAGGCGGATCTGATGGATGCAACTGTTGTTCGTCCAAGCTGTCTCGAAAGCACAGCCATGGGAGCGCATGAGATACCGATGACACAAATCAGGCATACCCCGTCCATATTGGGAGAAGCCGACCTGCTGAAGACCATTCAGCTGATGCCGGGTGTGCAAGCCGGTATGGAAGGTTTTGCAGGCATGTATGTGCGAGGGGGAGGTCCCGACCAAAACCTGGTTATGCTGGACGGAATTCCAGTTTACAACGCAGACCACCTGCTGGGAGTATTCTCCATCTTTACGCCCGAAGCGGTAAAGAACACCACACTCTTCAAAAGTTCTTTTCCTGCCCGCTACGGCGGGCGTCTTTCGTCTATAGTAGATGTACGGACCAACGACGGAGACATGCATAAATACCACGGCGCATTCAGCATAGGCCTGTTGACGGACAAACTGCATATCGAAGGCCCTATCTGGAAAGAACGGACCTCCTTCAGTTTCAGCGCACGAGCCATCCCCACCCTATTCTTCAAAAATCTCATTGTAGACAAAGACGACACCTATTCCGACAAATACAACTACTATTTTTACGACGTCAATGCAAAGGTCAATCATAAGTTCAGCGACCGTAGCCGCATCTTCCTCAGTTTCTACAAGGGGAAAGACCACTATCATTATGACAGTGACTACCACGGTGACAATTACGACAACAGCATTAAGAATTATTCCAAGGACAACAGCCATCTGAATTGGGGAAACACCATCGCCTACGGCCGCTGGAACTATGTATTCAACAGCAAGCTGTTTTGCAACACCACCGTCTCATACAACAAATATGAGATGGGGCTGGACGGAAACATAGAAGATACCTATACTGTCGCCAATAAAGTACAAGACAGATACTATTACTCCTCCAAGTTCAACTCCGGTATCCGTGACTGGAGTGCGCGTATGGACTTTGACTACACCCCCATGCCGCAGCACCACATCAAGTTCGGTGCAGAGTACATCCACCATACGTTCCGTCCGGGAATAGCTACCTCGAAAATACAAGATATAGATAATGGCGCCCTCCAGGAAGATACGGTTTACAATACCAGCAACAGCCATGCCATGCGCGGACAAGAAATCTCCCTTTACGCCGAAGACAATTTCAATGTAAACGCCAGGCTCAGTCTGAATGCAGGTGTACGCACATCGCTGTTCCACACACAAGGGAAAAGCTACTATTCGCTGCAGCCCCGCCTTTCCGCCCGCTATGACCTCGGACAAGGATATTCTGCCAAAGCATCCTATACGTGCATGGCACAGTATGTGCATCTGCTGTCCTCTACTCCGCTGTCTATGCCTACCGACCTCTGGGTACCCATTACCAAAGACATCAGTCCGATGTATGCCAACCAGTTCTCCATAGGAGGCTACTATTCCGGACTGCCGGGTTGGGAGTTCTCCGTCGAGGGATATTATAAACAGATGAAACACATACTTGAATATCAAGACGGTGTATCCTTCTTCGGCACCTCTACCAACTGGGAAGAAAAAGTGGAAATGGGCGAAGGCCGCTCCTTCGGTCTGGAACTGATGGTACAGAAAACATTGGGCAAGACTACCGGCTGGCTGGCATATACCCTATCCAAGACCGATCACCGTTTTAAGAACGGTACCATCAACCAAGGCCGATGGTTCCCCTACAAATATGACCGCCGCCACAGCATCAGCCTCAATCTCAGCCATAAGTTCAGTGACCGCATTGATGCAGGAGCTTCCTGGATATTCAATACCGGTGGATGTATCACTATCCCCGAAAAGGCAACAATCATCATCCGGCCCGATGGCTCTATTGAGGAAACCGGTTACATCTCCCGGCGTAACAATTACCGCCTTCCCGCCAGCCATCGTTTGAATCTCGGCGTCAACTTCAACAAGAAGACCAAACATGGTATGCGTACCTGGAATATCAGTATCTACAATGCATACAATGCCATGAATCCGAACATCGTTTACAGCAAATACAAAAATGGATACAACGTATACTACGATGATTTCTACGAAAGTATTTATCATGGAAATACCGGGCAGAAGAAAGCTCAAACTGTCATCAAGAAAATAACAATACTGCCTTGTATTCCTTCTGTTACCTATACTTATAGATTTTAAAAACAAATCCGGCATATGAAAACAAAAATGAAATTACACCTTATTATATACATAACTATTGTAGGCTTCCTAACAGCCTGCGAAAACGAGATTCCTTACAATCCCGGACAACAAGATCCGCATGCTCTCCACCATGGCAGAGGACAAGATCCTCTCCCTTGCCGACGACATATTGTCGCAGTTGCAGGAAAACCGCCGGCTCCTCCAGTTCTTCAACAGGAATCTGAGCTGGGGCGTTTTCCACCGGGCCGTCGATCGATTGGAAACAGAGTACCTGCCCGTGCTGGAGGATATATTCGGCGTCGGCGTTCTGGACAGGCCGGATACACGGATCGAGATCTATACGATTCTGGAACTCATCGGCTCGACCTGCCACAGCGTTATTCTGGACGGCGAGCCGGTAGATATGGATACCTTCAGGCCCTATCTGCATCGCTCGATCCGCGCCATCGTGAGCAGCTTTCAGGCTGCGTGAACCGCATACATAAATCAAGAGGTGATTTTCGATGTATAAATTCGGTAAAGCAGTCGTAAAGCTGCGCATACCGATCCTGATCCTGGCGCTGGTGCTGCTGTTTCCGGCG
>CACZLA010000020.1 GCA_902781895.1 uncultured Lachnospiraceae bacterium | reverse complement strand
TTTTATATTCCTTATTGAATTATTTAGAACAAATTCTCTGCACATTGCGTTGCCTAAATTCATTTCTGTTGCAGATAATTCAATATTTGCAGGAATTAAATCAACATTTTCTTTTGTATGTAGTATAACCTCATTTGCATTGAATTCTTTTCCAATCATTACGGAATTCATTAAATCTGAAATTGAATACTTATAATCTTCATTTTCTATTCCTAAACAAGTTGTTAAATTTCCTTGTGGATCTGCATCTATAAGCAAAACCTTTTTACCTTTTTGTGCTAATGCAACTCCTAATGATAATGTTGTTGTTGTCTTACCAACTCCTCCTTTTTGATTAGCTATAGATATAGTTTTACTCATAATCTCCCTCCTCATCTTCATAATCATCATGTACGAATACGTAAGGAAAATCTTTTGGAAATTCATCTTCAAATACAATATTATTATTTTTGCAATGTACAAAATCTTCTATTGAAGTATCTAATGCTTTTATAACCATTTCAAATTTTATATAAGCTGAATCATATTGTTTATGCAGGTTATTATGTGGATCGTACATATAAGATTTACAATCTGAGCACGACTATAGCGTCGATGACGGAGGATGTGGCTTATAATCTCAATAAGCAGATATCTCTGGCACTTCATTTTGATGAAAGGATGAAGGGTAAAACCGAAGAGGAGATCAGGATCGTATCTGAGGATTATACGGTGCAGTTCATGAAGAAGCTTCCGGAGATAAGGGAGTATCTTGATACGGATATCGAGGCTCTCTATGTGGGTGATCCTGCGGCTGAGTCTAAGGATGCGATCATTATAGCCTATCCGGGACTTTTCGCAATCTCGGTTCAGAGATATGCACATGTTCTGTATCAGCTGGGAATTCCCATTCTACCCCGTGTCATGACTGAGATTGCACATAGTAAGACGGGAATAGATATCAACCCGGGTGCGACTATCGGAAAGTACTTTTTCATCGATCACGGAACCGGAGTTGTAGTCGGTGAGACTACTGTTATCGGAGAAAATGTAAAGATATATCAGGGTGTTACTCTCGGAGCACTTTCAACAAGAGGCGGAAGAGGGCTCATCGATAAAAAACGTCATCCGACCATTGAGGATAATGTAACTATCTATTCGGGTGCATCTATACTTGGCGGAGATACAGTTATAGGTGAGGGCTCTGTTATAGGAGGAAACGTATTCCTTACAAAGTCTGTTCCGGCAGGAACGAAGGTTCATGTAGCAAATCAGGAGCTTAAGTTTGATGGTCAGGCATTTCCGAAGAATGCCGATGAAGATGACAACCAGTGGTTCTATATTATCTGATGGATGTTAACTAAAGATGCTAATAAAAAATGTTAATAGTCTATGATGATAAGTGATAATAAACGATAATAATATACGATAAAAAAGGGAACAATAAAAAAGGGAACAATAAAAAAGGGAACAAACGATGAAATACTATTTGGAAAGCTTTGGAAAGGTTTTAGAAGAACAGGCGACTACGCCCGGTGGACTGTCTCAGGAGGAGGCAAAAAATCGTCTGGATAAATTTGGCGAGAATAAGCTCGTAGAGAAAGAAAAGGAAAGTGTCATCAAGAAGTTCTTCAAGGAATTATGTGAGCCGATGACGATTATACTTATCGTTGCTGCTATCATTTCTGCAGTTACGGCTATACTTAGTAATGACAGTATTGCTGATACTATAATTATTCTTTCGGTAGTTATTGTGAATGCAGTCCTTGGAGTTTATCAGGAGTCAAAGGCTGAGTCTGCAATAGCTGCACTTCAGGAGATGTCGGCAGCCACTTCAAAGGTTATAAGAGGTGGTCAGGTGATGGTAGTTCCGGCTGCCGAGCTCGTTCCCGGAGATATAATCACAATGGAAGCGGGAGATGCTGTTCCTGCTGATGCACGTATTATAGAGGCTGCTTCTCTCAAGGTTGAGGAGGCTGCACTTACCGGAGAGTCTGTTCCGTCAGATAAATCCGCAGATAAACTGGAGCTTGGCGGGGCTACGGATATTCCTCTTGGCGACAGAGCCAATATGGTATATATGGGTTCATCTGTTCAGTACGGAAGATGCAAGGCCGTTGTAGTCGGAACAGGTATGAACACAGAGATGGGTAAGATAGCTGATCAGCTGTCTCAGGCAGGTGATGAGGAGACTCCGCTTCAGTTAAAGCTGAAGGAACTTTCCAAGATACTTACAGTTATGGTCATCATTATCTGTGTAGTTATATTTGGACTTAACATAGGCAGATGCCTTGTGAACGGAACTCCTCTTACAAGAGATGTGTTCCTTGATACATTTATGATCGCTATTTCACTTGCAGTTGCTGCCATTCCGGAAGGACTCGCCGCAGTTGTCACAGTGCTTCTTTCATTGGGTGTAACTCGTATGTCAGAGAAGCATGCAATCATCAGAAAGCTGACTGCAGTTGAGACTCTCGGATGTACACAGATCATTTGCTCGGATAAGACAGGTACTCTTACACAGAACAAGATGACCGTTGTTGAGCATGTGAATGTAAGAGACGGTTCCTTTAAGACCGGCGGTGAAGAAAAGAAGGAGATACCTTCAGACGATGGCCGAATTCTTGTTATCGGTATGGCTCTTTGCTGCGATGCTGAGTGGGAGACAGACAAGGCTGTCGGAGAGGCTACAGAGTGTGCGCTTGTTACTGATGCTGCTATGAATGGAATGCCTAAGGGGGTTCTTAAGGATACATATGAGCGAATCGGTGAAGCTCCATTTGATTCTCTCAGAAAGATGATGACTACCGTTCATAAGGATCCTGAGAGTGGATTTGTACAGTTCACAAAGGGTGCGCCTGACTGCGTGCTTGCACAGTGTACACATTACCTCAAGGATGGACAGATCCTTGAGCTTACACCTGAAGTAGAAAATGATATTAAGGTTGAGAACAAGAGAATGGCCGATCAGGCCTTAAGAGTTCTTGCTCTCGGATATCGTAAATATGATAAGGAGCCTACAGACTATTCGCCGGAGGCTCTTGAGAAAAATCTCATTTATGTGGGACTTGACGGAATGATCGATCCTATCAGACCTGAGGTAAAGGTTGCCATAGGTGAGTGCCGTAAGGCCGGCATCCGTCCGATAATGATAACAGGTGACCACAGGGATACAGCCGTAGCCATAGCAGGTGAGCTTGGAATCCTTGAGGGAGTTGATGAAAATGGTCAGGCTGTAAGATATGAAGCAATCACCGGTTCGGAGCTGGAGGAGCTTTCGGATGATTACTTCATGAAGCATGTTGCAGACTATTCTGTTTATGCCAGAGTTCAGCCTGAGCATAAGGTAAGAATTGTAAATGCCTGGAAGAAGAAGGGCAAGGTTACAGCCATGACAGGAGACGGTGTTAATGATGCACCTTCTATCAAGTCGGCTGATATCGGTGTCGGGATGGGTATCACGGGAACTGATGTTACAAAGAACGTGGCAGACATGATCCTTACTGATGATAACTTTGCAACCATCGTTGCAGCAGTAGCAGAAGGACGTAGGATATATGACAACATACGTAAGTCTATCCAGTTCCTTATCTCTTCCAATCTGGCAGAGGTTATGGCTATACTTATCGCTACGATACTTAACTTTACTATTCTGAAGCCTGCACATCTGCTCTGGATCAACCTTATTACAGACTGCTTCCCTGCACTGGGACTTGGTATGGAAGAGGCAGAGGCAGATACTATGAAGCAGCCGCCGAGAGATAAGAGCGAAGGTATATTCGCAGGCGGTATGGGACTTGATATTGTTATCCATGGTCTGGTGATAGCAGTACTTACTGTTTTCTCATATATGGTGGGTAACTATATGGAGAGCGGTTCATGGGCTATAAAGACTTCAGCTGACGGAATGACTATGGCGTTCCTTACACTTTCACTGGTGGAGGTATTCCACAGCTTTAACATGCGTTCAAGGACTGAGTCTATATTCAAGCTTAAAAAGCAGAATAAGATACTTTGGGGAACACTGGCTCTGGCACTGGTACTTACAGTGACCATCCTTTATGTTCCGTTCCTGAGAGATAAATTCTCCTTCAGTCATATCAGTCTGAAGGAATTCGCAGTAGCAGTCGGAATAGCATTTCTCATAATTCCGATAGTTGAGATAACAAAGATCATCAAACGTACACGCATGAAAAAATAAAAGGAGAGCAGGGTATGGCAGAAGCTTTATATACAATACCGGTAAATGATGCATTTGCGGCAGACTGTGAATGTCCCCTCTGTCTTATGACAAAGGAGCTTGAGCAAAATGCTATCGAGTTCACTATGGGTCCGAGTTATATGGAGGATGATAACCGTGAGGTGACCGACAAGCTGGGATTTTGTCCCAAGCATATAAAGATGATGTATGCTGACAAAAACAAGCTGGGTGTTGCTCTGATGCTGAATACTCATATGAATAAGACAAATAAGGATCTTAAGTCACTGGCAGACAAGGATAAGCCGGTTGCAAAGGGTCTTCTTTCAAGAAAAAAGGAGAAATCTCCGGTGGTAAAATATATCGAAGAGCTGGAGTCAAACTGCTTTGTATGTCAGAGGATAGATCCTGTATTTGATAGATATATACATACCATTTTCCATATGTGGAAAAAGGACTCGGAGTTCAGGGAGAAGCTGAAAGGTTCAAAGGGCTTTTGTACATATCACTACGGTATTCTTTACGATAAGGGTGCGGAGCATCTGAACCAGAGTCAGTATGATGAGTTTATAGCTGCTCTGAATGATGTATATTTCAGTAACATGCAGCGCGTGAACGGAGATGTGTCATGGTTTATTGACAAGCATGATTACAGAAACAAGGAGGCTGACTGGAAGAATTCCAAGGATTCCATCCAGAGAGCCATAATCAAGACAGAGCATACAATATTGGATGAGTAACTTAATGTGGCAGTGTAGTCCGGGTTATTATAGAAAGGTTTACATAATATGTTAAAAGAGGGTGTAAAAAAGAATCTTGTTGAATGTATTCTCCCCTTCTGGATGTCACTTAAGGATGATCAGTACGGAGGCTTCTACGGACTGGTTGATCCTGAACTCAAGGTTCATAAGGACGGAGAAAAGGGAGTCATACTCTGCAGCAGGATACTGTGGACATTTTCTTCGGCGTACATGACGCTGGGAGATGAAAAGTATCTGGAATATGCGGAGCATGCGTACAGATTTTTAAGAGATAAATGTATAGATAAAGAACGTGGAGGAGTATACTGGTCAGTTAATTATGACGGAACTCCATGTGACACCACAAAACATTCATATAATCATTCATTTGCGGTATACGCACTTGCCACCTATTTTGAAGCAACTGGTGATGCAGAGGCTTTAAAACTGGCCATCGATATGTTTGAGATGATAGAAGAGAAGTTCACGGATGATGTGGGCTATACGGAGGCGTTTGATGTGAATTTCAGGCCCTCCTCAAATGAGAAGCTATCTGAAAATGGAGTCGAGGCCGCAAAGACAATGAATACAGCACTCCATATCATGGAAGCATATACGGTGCTTTACAAGGTTCTTAGATTCGGACCGTCAGTATCATCGGAATCTGCCATGGAGGTAGGTTCAGACGGTTATCCGGAAGAGGGACTTGACACAGCTGAGTACATGGGCAGAGTGCAGGAGAGGCTGGAGGCTATTCTCGAATGCTTTGCGGATAAAATATATCAGGGAAATGACCGGCTTGAGGTATTCTTTGATAAAGACTTTAAGTCGATAATCGATCTTCAGTCCTACGGACATGATATAGAGGCTTCATGGCTGATAGACAGAACACTTGAGGTGCTGGACGATCAGTATATGGGTGATTCATATATAAAGTTATGTAAACTAACTGATAAACTTGCTGAAACAATTTTAAATATCGCAGTTGAAAAGGATGGTTCGGTACTTAACGAATGCGAAAGAGGAGTTGTTAACAGGAAGAGGATATGGTGGGTTCAGGCAGAGGCCATCATTGGCTTTGTGAACTATTATCAGAAGCATAACGGTGATGATCATGAAGCTGACAAGTATATGGAAGCAGCTGAGAATGTCTGGAGCTTTTGTGAAAATCATTTTCTGGATAAACGCCCTGGAGGCGAATGGTATAATGAACTAAGTGACGATCTTACCCCGGATCTGTCAATGGATACAGTCAATCTGTGGAAAGGCCCTTATCACACAGCAAGGATGTGTATGGAGGTTATAGAAAGACTTTGATAATGAAGCCGATTATGGCTTTGAGAATATATAATTATTTTTATGGAGAGAAATTATGAGTAACACAAATGAAAAACAGAATGCACTTACAAAGGAGAAGGGCTTTAAGGCCTTTCTGAAGAGAAAGGACATTGAGATATCCCTCAAGAGATATGGAATCGATGCCCTCGGAGCAATGGCACAGGGACTGTTTTGTTCCCTTCTTATCGGTACGATCATCAACACCATCGGTACTCAGTTTGATATAGGCTTTTTAAATAAGCCTGTAGCAGAGGTTGCCGGTGTAAAGTACACAGTGGGTGGTATACCATTTGCGTTGAGTGGACCGGCTATGGCGACCGCCATTGGATATGCACTTAAATGTCCGCCTCTTGTACTCTTTTCGATGATTTCAGTCGGCTTTGCTTCAAATGCTTTGGGCGGAGCGGGAGGCCCTCTTGCGGTTCTGTTTATAGCAATCATTACTGCTGAAATCGGAAAGGCTGTTTCAAAGGAAACAAAGGTAGATATTCTTGTAACTCCTCTTGTGACAATAGGAGTAGGTGTTTTCCTTTCCTGGCTGATTGCACCACCTATCGGATCGGCTGCAAGCAAGGTTGGAGATGTTATTATGTGGGCAACAGAGCTTCAGCCACTGCTTATGGGAATAGTTGTATCTGTAGTTGTGGGAATGGCACTTACCCTGCCGATCTCTTCGGCGGCTATCTGCGCAGCCTTACATCTGGGAGGTCTTGCCGGAGGAGCGGCTGTTGCAGGCTGTTCAGCACAGATGATAGGCTTTGCGATCATATCCTTTAGAGAAAACAAGTGGGGTGGCCTCGTGTCACAGGGTATCGGAACATCTATGCTTCAGATGCCGAATATTGTAAAGAATCCTCGTATCTGGCTGGCGCCGACACTTGCTTCGGCAATTACCGGACCGATAGCAACTTGTCTTTTCCATATGGAGATGAATGGTGAATTCGTATCATCCGGAATGGGTACCTGTGGTTTTGTTGGACAGATAGGAGTTTATACCGGATGGGTTAATGACGTAAGTGCCGGTGCTAAGGATGCAATTACGGCAATGGACTGGGTCGGCCTGGTGCTTATATCGTTTATACTTCCGGCTATTTTCTCGCTTATTTTTGACCGTATATTCAGAAAGCTTGGATGGGTTAAGGATGGAGATATGAAGCTGGCATAATTTAATACAGATATTTAGTTGTGGGCAGTACTATTACTGCCCACAATTTATTGATAAAAAGATTTTTTTGTAGTATTATGAAAATTGAGTGTTTATGGGATTGTAACAGCTGTAACAAGCGGATTACTGTCCTCAGAATATATAGTAATTTTTAGAAGAAGAGGGATTTTTAGACAGTTATGAAAGCGATAGGATTTGATAATGACAAATATCTCGATATGCAGTCAAAACATATCAAAGAAAGGATAGGACAGTTTGGCGGAAAGCTTTATCTGGAGTTTGGCGGAAAGCTTTTTGATGATTATCATGCATCAAGAGTTCTCCCGGGCTTTAAGCCTGATTCCAAGATAAGAATGCTTAAGCAGTTAAAGGATCAGACTGAGATAGTAATAGCTATCAAGGCCGGAGATATTGAAAAGAACAAGGTAAGAGGCGATATAGGTATTACCTATGATATGGATGTTCTGAGACTTATAGATGCCTTTACCAATAACGGACTTTATGTAGGATCTGTTGTTCTTACACAGTTTTCTGAGCAGCCTTCAGCTGTAGCTTATGAGAAGAAGCTTAAGGCACTGGGACTTAAGGTATATCGTCATTATCCTATAGCAGGATATCCTTCTGATATTCCTATGATCGTAAGTGACGAGGGCTACGGAAGAAATGATTATATAGAGACAACCCGTCCGCTTGTAGTTGTAACTGCACCGGGACCGGGAAGTGGAAAAATGGCGACCTGCCTTTCACAGCTTTACCATGAGCAGAAAAGAGGTGTTAAGGCCGGATATGCGAAGTTTGAAACATTTCCTATTTGGAACATACCGCTTAATCATCCGGTAAATCTCGCATACGAGGCAGCAACTGCTGATCTGAATGATGTAAATATGATAGATCCTTTCCATCTTGAGGCTTATGGCGAAACAGTAGTAAACTACAACAGAGATGTTGAGGTTTTCCCAGTTCTCGAGGCAATGTTTGAGAAGATATCCGGTGAGTGTCCATATAAGTCTCCTACAGATATGGGAGTTAATATGGCTGGACACTGCATCATAAATGATGAGGCTACACAGGATGCTTCAAAGCAGGAGATAATCAGAAGATATTATCAGGCACTTTGTGACAGACGTAAGGGTGAAGGCTCTGACAGTGCGATTCAGAAGATAGAGCTTCTGATGAAGAAAGCAGGAATATCTGTTACTGACAGACCTGTTGTTGCGGCAGCCAATATCCGTGCAGAGGAAACAGGAAATCCTGCAGCAGCTATGGAGATGCCTGATGGAAGCATAATAACAGGAAAGACATCTACTCTGTTGGGTGCGTCATCAGCGCTTATACTGAATGCACTTAAGGTTCTTGCCGGTATAGATGACAGCGTAAAGCTCATCTCCCCACAGAATATTGAGCCTATAATGAGTCTGAAGGTGAATTATCTCGGAAATCATAATCCGCTGCTTCATATAGATGAAATACTTATTGCGCTTTCCATAGAGGCAAATACAAATCCTGAAGCAAAGGCTGCATATGCACAGCTGCCGAATCTTTCAGGTCTTGAGGTACACAGCTCAGTTATCCTTTCCCAGGTGGATGTAGGAGTATTTAAGAAACTTGGAGTGAATCTGACGTGTGAACCCAGATATCAGACTAAGAAATTATTCCATACTTAATAAATGAAAGGGAAAAAGATATGTTTAAGAAGGTTAAAGTAAAAAAGGCTGCTTGTATGATTCTTTCAGCCATGCTTACATTTTCCATGATGGGGTGTGGAAGCAGTGATGACAATGATAAAGACTCAATGAAAGAGACAAAGGAAGATCTTAAGAATTATATTTTTGAAGAGGATCCTGATTTCAGTATTGACGGAATCAAGGGTGATGTATCAAGTATGGCTTTCAGCGAGGATACCATGTTTGTGACAACCGTAGAGTATGATGATAGTGGCATGGATTCGGAGGAAACATATGATCTGAGTACATATACAGATGCAGCAAGTGAGACTGACGCCGGGTATAGTTCCACCTGCAGATTCTATAAGGTTCCGAAGGATGGTGGAACGGCCGAGGCAATATTTGAATCGGATGATAAGCCATTTGAAAAAGTTATAGTGGGTAGTGATGGTTCTGCTTATGTCACTGTTTATAATGGAGAGGATCAGGAATCAGTTTCATTATACAGCTATAAAGATGGTGATTTTAAAGAGTTTAAGGATATTTCCGATATCGTACATATGAGTGACGAACACTATTTCAACAAGTTTATGATCGATAAGGATGGAGATTTTATCGCTGTATATGACACTATGATGGTTATATATGATTCGGACTTCAATAAGAAAAATGAGTTTTCAACTTCGGAAAATGATTATTTTGACTGTGTTCAGACGGATAAGAACGGTGATGTAGTTGTCAGTATTTCAAAGTACGATGAAGAAACAGAAAGCCTGAATACATCCATTAAAAAATATAACAAAGAAACAAATAAGCTTGAGGGCGACTATAAGATGGATGGTGCATATGCCAGCAGTGGCGGTGATCTGATGACCGGAAATGGAGACTACGATTTTTATTATGTAATGTCTTCATGTGTATACGGCTATAAATACAGTGACGGATCATCAACCAAGATACTTGCAATGACCGATTCCGATATTGAAAGCGGCTATATGTCATTATCGATCATGGCCAGCCCGACAGAATTCTACTATGCTGATATGTCAGGATATTATATGGAAGATAGCAGTGGTGAAGGGTGTACAGTAAAAAAATATGTAAAGGTGGATCCTTCCAAGGTTGCTGATAAAAAGGTGCTTACTTTAGCGTCGCTTTTCGGAGAGTATTCAAGTCTTAAAAAGGCTGTTTCCGAATTTAATAAATCTCAGAATGAATACAGAATAACCATAGTTGACTATAGTTCAGAGCAGGATCCTTCAGAAAAACTCAGTGCTGATATCCTTTCCGGTAATTATCCTGATCTATATGATCTTTCCATGGGTCTGGGAAATCTGTCAAAGGATCAGTGTATCAGCAAGGGTCTGTTTGAAGATCTTACACCATTTGTTGAGAAGGACGAAGAGATAAGTCCTGATGATTTTATTCCTTCGGTTTATGAGACTATGTGTCACGATGGAAAACTGTATTCAGTTGCATCGGCATTTACATTAAATACACTTTATGCCAAGGGCTCCGAGGTCGGAGGAAATGGTGGCTGGACAGTCAGTGAGATGAAGGAATATGTTGATTCCAAAAAGGAAGACGGAGTAAGACTTTTCTATAATGACAGCAAGGAAGCAAATCTTGAAAACTTCCTGAATGCATGCGGAAGAGAGTTTGTAAACTGGGATAAGGGTGAATGCTATTTTGATTCGGATGATTTCAAATCCATCCTGGAAATGAGTAATATCAGCCAGAATAATGAAACCACCTGGAGTGAAGAGGATCCATCCAGAAAAACGCTTATTGATTCGGGTGAACTTCTCTTTGTTGAAGGAAGTGTTGATGCTGATGAAATAGTAATGGTTAAGAATTCTCTCGGAAAGGATATGGCCTATAAGGGATATCCGACCAAGGATAAGAGAGGATCGTTCTTCTATTTTGCTGATTCTGTTGCTATGTCAAGTAAGTGTGAAGATAAAGAGGGAGCATGGAAGTTTATCAGAACCCTTATGACAGAGGATTATCAGGGTAAGAATTACCAGAAAATCTACGCAATACCTACACGTGAAGATGTTTTCGAAGCATATGTTGAGAGCATTACATGCACAAAGAAGGGTACTGACAAGTATGGAAATGAGATCACTCCGAGAACAGGTGAGATGGGATACGCTGAGGATTCCTTCGAAATGAAGCCTCTTACTGATGAGGATGTGAAATTCCAGAGAGAGATCATTGACTCAGGCTATGGTGAATGGGGCTTTGATGAGAAGCTGATGGAAATAGTAAACGAGGAAGCTACTGCCTACTTCAATGGAGATAAGAGTGTCGATGATGTTTGTAAGGTAATACAGAATCGTGCTACGACATATGTAAATGAGAATAAATAATCTTCGGGGAGAAATCCCCGGGATTAACCTATTTGGTAATATCATTTTATGTAAATAATATGGTATAATAGTATGACATATATTTTGATTCGTTTTTTTCGACGGGGGTCATTATGAAAAAATCAAAAAGAATTATCAGTGCAATACTTTCATTAGGCATGATTTTCGGATGTATCGGTTGCGGAAGCAAGGAAGAGGCTAACGAAAAGAGTGATTATGTGAATTATGTATATTCTAAGGATTCTTCGTTTGGACCTATCGGTGAACAGACCAGAGTTAACTGGATGACCTTAGCCGGTGATACCCTGTATTATTATGAAAACAATCTGAATCAGGTGTATGACAAATATATGGAAGTCTTTAACGGTGATGCCTCCTCAACTGATGCGAAGGAATCATTAGTGGTAGAAGGTGCGTTCTACAAGGCTGATAAAGACGGAAAAAAAATTGAGAAGCTTTCGGATGTTAATTTAGATTATTCATTAAATGTAAACAAATCATTTGTCAGTCCGGATGGAAAGCTCATTTATTATATCCTGGAGAAAAATAATAACGGCGATTATACATACGTGATCTACAAATCTGAGGGTGGCGAATTTAGTGAAGTCAAAGATATTACTCAGATTGTTAGTGGTGATGGTTATATGATGACGGAAATGTTCGCTCAGAATGACGGAAGCTTTATAGCTGTATATGGTAGTGGGATAAAAACATTTGATGAAAACTTTAATGAAATAAGTGATGTAAAATCCGGTGATTCTCTTGAGGCATCTTCATATGACAAGGATAATAATATCATTTGTAAGACTACCACGTATGATGCAGAGGGTAATGGTACGACCCAGGGTATAGTTTATAATGTGGCTCAGAAGACCTTCGGTCAACCCTTTGATCTGGAAGTTTCAACCACAATACCGGTAACACTCAGCAGAGGATCAGGTGAGTATGATTTTTATCTCTGTTCAGTAGGCAATGTATATGGCTGCAAGTATGCTGATAAAAGCCGAAAAAAAATAATGAGTTTTGAATCCTCTGATATTGACAGAATTGATATTAATAATCTGGAAATGGTTTCGCCGGAGGAAGCTTACTTTATTTATTCGGATGATTCCAATAAACCATGTCCGATACTCAGATATAAGAAGGTTGATCCGAAGGATGTTGAGAAAAGAAAAGTTCTTACTCTTGCGTCAGCCAATTGTTCGAATGAAACAAAGAAGGCAGTTAAGGATTTTAACGATTCCCAGACAGATTATAAGATAGTCATCACAGATTACGGGGAAGAGAGTGATCCTGCTGCAAAACTGAGTGCAGATATTTCAGCCGGAAAAATACCTGATATGTATGATATTTATTATCACATAGGAGGTATGCCAATCGAACAGTGCGAGGCAAAGGGGCTTTTAGAGGATCTTGGACCTTATATCGAAAAGGATGAGGAGCTTTCGGAATCTGATTTTATACCTTCAGCTTATGAGGCTCTTAAGGTAAACGGAAAAGTATTATTTGTTTCTTCGGAGTTTCAGATTACGACTATTATAGGCAAGGATAAAGATCTTGGAGGTAAAGAGGGCTGGACGGCTGTTGAGATGAAGGAATATGTAGATTCAAAGCCTGAAGGAGCCAAGGTACTGGGTTTCTCCTCAAAGTTATCTGTTCTGGTAAATCTTCTTAACGGATGCGGAAATGATTTCATAGACTGGGATAAGGGTGAATGCTACTATGATTCTCCTGATTTCAAGGCTCTGCTGGAAATGGCAAACAGGACAAAAGAGGAAGAGGTTAATTATGATGAAGAGCCTTCTGAGGCACAGCAGATAAAAAATGATCAGCTTCTTTTGCAGCTTCGTATGCCAACCATGACTGAGATTCCGTTATATGATAAAGTATATGGCGGAAAGTTTACTTATATCGGATATCCAAGTAAGGATAAGTCAGGTTCAAGGTTTATCTTCAACAATTGTATAGGAATGTCATCAAAGTGTTCGGATAAGGACGGAGCATGGAAGTTCATGAGAACATTCCTTACAGCTGATTATGAAAAGGATAGATATTTTGAGACTTATGAACCTATCAGAGAAGATATGTTTGCAAAGAAGGTTGAAGCACTTAAGGCAACAAAGGACTTTACGGACGAGTACGGAAACGAGATAACTGCAGTATCCGGAAAAGATTCCATAGAAGAAATTGAGATAGATAAGAAGCCTGTAACAGATGAAGATGCTGCAAGATATCGTGCACTTATTGATAATGCCAAAGGCTTACAGTATTATAATAATGCTGTTGATAACATCATAGAGGAAGAGGTTGCAGCATACTTTAGTGGAGATAAGTCTGTTGATGAGGTATGTAAGATCATTCAGGATCGTGTTTCAACATATGTTAATGAAAATAAATAGTGATGAGGTTTTCTGAAACTATATTTGGGGTTTTTCGTAGGGTATATAAATAATGGCGAAAAAAAATAAGAAAAAAGAACAGCCTGTGATAATTAACAGTGCAGGGGAGGAAGTAAAATATCATAAGAAAAAAAGAACCGGTAAGGAGAGGCTCAGTGCGAACCTCTTCCTTACGCCGAGTTTTATTGGAGTTATGATATTCTTCATACTTCCTTCTTTTGTTGTGCTTTATTATGCAAATATTGACGGAATTATAGCACAGAATTTTGTGGGACTGAAAAACTTCAAGGATGTTGTTTCAAACAGCGCATTCCAGTCGGCTGCAAAGAATACGGCCTTTTTTTCACTGATTTCAGTTCCTCTTGCAATCATTCTGTCTCTTCTTATGGCTATTCTTCTCGAACATGAGATTCCCGGAAGGGGTTTCTTCAGAACTTTCTTTTTAAGCCCGCTTATGGTACCTGTTGCCTCAATCGTGCTTATTTGGAGAGTTCTTTTTGATAATCATGGAGCAATAAATGATGCTATTGCATTTATCGGAGGAAATCCGGTGGACTGGATGAAGTCCGACTACAGTATGCTGGTAATAGTTATCCTCTTCCTTTGGAAGAATCTGGGATACAATATGATACTTTTCATGGCTGCACTGAATGCCGTTCCGAAAGAGGTTCTGGAGGTTTCGGTCCTTGATGGTGCAGGAGCATGGAAGCAGTTCTGGAAAATAAAGTTCAGATATCTGACTCCGACTATATTCTTCGTCGGAATCATGTCTCTGATCAATTCATTTAAGGTATTCAGGGAGGTATATCTTCTGACGGGAGATTATCCTTTCAAATCACTTTATATGCTACAGCATTATATGAATAATACATTTAAATCACTGGATTATCAGAAGCTGTCTGCAGCTGCAATAATCATGTGTGGTGTAATGATAATAATAGTCGGTTTGTTGTTTGTCTTTGAAAACAAAGCAGATAAAGATATGGAAGGCTGATATGAGCGATATTAAAGAAGGCGGCACAACTGAATATATGACAGATGCGTCAGCGACTCATCAGCCTGAAGTAATGCAGCCTGAAATGCAGTATGATGGGCAGCAGCCTGATATGCAGTATAACGGGAATCAACCGGATGTACAGTATGACGGACAGCAGCCCGAAGTACAGTATGCTGAGGGTGAGTTTGCAAGAGGTGAATATGCGGTAGGCGGATACATACAGGATCCTGATGATGAGGCAGAAGAAAAGAAAAAGAAGCCGAAAAGGACACCTGCTGAGGAAGCTGCACACCAGAAGAAAAAGAGAAAGAGAAGAGCGTTAATAAAGAAGATAATTCTTACCATAGTCGCTGCACTCTTTGCGGTGTCATTCCTTATTCCGACGATACTTACATTTACGAACTCATTTATGTCAGAGCAGGAAATCAACTCGAACTACGGTGTTATATTTAATAACTACGATGATGATAACGATAGTTCTTCGAAGACTGCTTACAGAACAGAGAAAGTAAATCTGAAGCTTATACCGGATAAGGTTGTGGGATCTCAGTACGGAACGGTTCTTCTTAAGAGTCCTGATTATCTGATGAAGTTCTGGAACTCGGTAATCCTTACTTTACCGATAGTTCTTTTCCAGGTTCTTCTGGCTTTGGGAGCAGCGTATTCCTTTGCAAGATTCCGAGGGCGAATAAGAGAGGTAGTATTCTTTGTATATCTGATGCTTACTCTTGTTCCGTATCAGGTATCACTTGTTCCGAACTATCTTGTCAACAGCTGGCTGGGCCTTCTGGATACAAGGTGGAGTATTATACTTCCGGGTATATTTGCTCCGTTCAGTGTATATCTGCTGACAAAGTATATGCGAAGAATACCTGAATCTCTAATAGAGGCTGCAAAACTTGATGGGGCCAATGAGTGGAAGATATTCTGCAAGGTGGCAGTTCCACTGTGTAAGGGACCGATTGCTTCAGTAGCCATTCTGGTATTTATAGACTATTGGAACATGGTTGAACAGCCGCTTATCATGTTGAGTAACAGCGCATACCATCCGCTCTCCATTTTCCTTTCACAGATAAATAATGGAGAAATAGGACTGGCCTTTGCGATAGCAACTATCTATATGGTTCCGCCAATACTTATATTCCTTTACGGAGAAGAATATCTGGTGGATGGAATTGCCTATTCAGGCGGTGTAAAAGGATAGAGGAGTGCATATATGAGTGAAGAATACAATAATCAAAATATAACAGAACCTGAAACAGCCGTGCTCAGTACCGGTGATGCCGGGGCTGCAGGTAATGATGCTCTGGACGAGAAGGCGAGAAAACGTGCTGAAAAGCAGGCGAAAAGGGAAGCTAAAAAAGCGACTAAGAAGGCTGCAAAGGAAGAACTGTCCAGAGAAGAAGCCGAGAATGAGAAAAAACTTGATAAAGAAGAGGAACTTAAAAGACTCCGATTCAGAAAGAAGCTGATAAGAAGGATTGCCATAATATTTGTCATTATCCTCCTTCTGCTTACATTCTTCTCGAATACCATCATGAATTATTCTCTTCCTGAGGTATCGACGGTTACGGTTTCCAGAGGAAATGTAGCACAGAAGATACGCTGTGAGGGACAGGTCGAGGTCAGCAAGGATATAGAAGTAACCATAAGCGGTGAAAGAAAAGTCAAGGAAGTTATGTTCGAGGACGGCGATGAGGTTAAAGAGGGTGATGTTATCATGACCTTCGAGGCTGATGAAGATTCCGATCTCAAGAAAGCCGAAGATGAACTCGAAAAGCTGGAAAACACTTATCAGAAGACACTTCTTGACAGAAGTGATAATGATTATTCTGAAGAGCAGGATACGCTGAATAAGGCAAAGGCAGAGCTTGCTACTGCACAGGCTGCCCTTGATCAGGCTAAAGCCGATGAATCATCTCTTGCGGCTGCCAGAGCAGCTCAGGATGAGGCTCAGTATAATTATGATGCAAAGAATGTTGAGGTTTCGGGACTTCAGACTGAGGTTGATGCATATACAAACATTCCTGATTATTCGGGAGACGTTGATGTAGATGCACTTATCGCCAAGCTGTCAACGGCGAAGGAAGAACTTACACAGCTTGAGGCCGATCTTACTGCGAAAAAGGATGCAGTCACTGCACTGGAAACAAAAACAACTGTTGCGACGGCTCAGCAAACCTATGATGAGAAGTCCGAAGCTGTTGATACAGCTCAGAAAGCTCTTGATAAGAAGATTAAAGACAACGGCAAGACAGCTCAGAAAAATGCTATAGATGATGCTGAGTCTCTTAAAGAAATAGAAGAGAAAAAGGCAGAGATAGAAAAACTGAAGAAAACCAGTGATTATAAAGATATAAAAGCCCAGGGGTCGGGAATCATATCGGGCATTACGGCAAAAGCCGGTGACAAGATTGAGGCTAATGCTACTATAGCTTCCATCCAGCTTGCTGACGGTGGATATGAGATGAGCTGTTCTATCGATAAGAATGATGCAATGAAGCTGAAGGTTGGAAATGAAGCTACTGCAGAAAATGTTTATGAGGATGATGTCACAAGTACGGTAAGAAGTATCAAAGCCGACCCATCAGATCCTAACAGAAAGAGTATAGTAAAGTTTACTGTTAAGGGAAGTGTTCAGACAGGACAGACACTTCAGCTGGCTGTAGGTGATAAGAGTCAGAGATATGATGCTGTTGTTCCGAACAGTGCCGTTAAAGAAGGCGGTGACGGAAAGTTCGTTTATGTAGTTACAGTTAAGGCTACACCACTTGGAAACAGATATATAGCTAAAAAGACAAAGGTTGAGGTGCTTGCATCAGATTCAAGCAGTTCGGCTCTCTCCGGAGAAGTATCGGAGTATGATAATGTTATTACAAATGCATCAAAGCCTATAGATAACGGACAGCAGGTAAGACTGTCGGATAAATAATAAGGGCTTATGATACAGGCGATAGAAAAAACAGGAGAAAAACAGTGCGTGCGAAAATAGCTGAGAAGCTGAGAAAACCGAATAAGAAAGTTGTTCTCATCGTTCTGGCAATAGACTTGATACTATGTCTTATTGCATGGTTCATTGTGCTGAAAAATAAGGACAGAGAAGATCGCCTGTACAGTCAGAAGGCTGCTGAGAGGTGGCAGACCGAAAAGATGGATTGTGCTGAGATAAGCATATTCTATTCCGAGGCCGGGGCTATCAATGCATCTGATATCAGCAGTATGAGAGGTGCTATCAAAAACAAGCTTATGACAGATGACTACCTGAATACGAAGGGTGACAGAGCGTGGATAGATGCTTATTCGGGACACACATTTGATCAGGTCAGAAAAGATAATACTACCATGGATGTAAATATATATACGGTAGGCGGAGATTTCTTCCTGATACATACCATACCGCTTATTTCAGGCAGTTATCCCGATCTTAGTGCATCAGATGCAAATCAGATACTTCTTGATGAGTATGTGGCATGGAATCTGTTCGGTACCAATGATGTGGAAGGAAAGAAGGTCTGGATAGGAAATACCGTATTTACGGTTACAGGTGTAGTCAAGGTTGCTACCACCGAAGAGGAAAAGCAGGCATATGGTAATTATTATTCTGTATTTGTTCCCATGCAGGCATTCGTGAAGAAAGATGTGACCCAGGCAAAAGCAGGCGGAGATGGTGCTTCGGATAGTTCGTCAGGTTCGGATAGTGGTTCTTCAAACAGTGTCAGCACAGGTGCGGGAACTGAAGTTACCTGCTATGAAGTTGTAATGCCGAGTCCTATTAAGAATTATGCACTGAACGCAGTTGCTGAGGCTGCCGGAATACAGTTTCAGTCAGATGAGGAAAAGCAGAAATCCAGATCGATCCTGAATTTCGGAAGTAAAGAAATACTTGATAATACGGCAAGATATGGATTCTTCAATCTTCTTTCCAGAGATGATACAGAAGAATATGTAGATATGAAGACCAATGATATAGTATATCCATATTGGGAGAATGTGGCCCGTTATGAGGAGACCTATCAGAGAAAGGGTCTGAATACAATACTTATTCTGCTTATGCTACCGATTCTCAGTGTTGTTTACCTTATAATATGGTTATATATGCACAGGGGGGTTGTGCTTATTCCGTTTAAGGCGATAAAGAATAAATGGGAAGCTCATTCGGAAGCTAAAAAGTATAAGAGAATGGAAGAGCTTCAGCAGAAGAAAAAACAGGAGGAAGAAGAGGCCGCGCAGAAGAGAAAAGAAGCTGAGATGGCAGCTCAGAGTGGTGCTGCAAATAATCAGCCGGTTCCTGAGCAGGAATCAGAAGCGACAGGGGAGTAGTATAAAACGGGAGGTATCGCTTATTTATGAGTGCTTATGAAATAACAGTTTTCGGACTGGTTCAGGGAATAGGCTTCAGAGCCTTCGTAGCAGAATATGCTGAAAAAAACGGTCTAGTGGGCAGCATCAAGAACTCGGGTGGCGTCTGCAGACTATATATAGAATGTGATCAGGAGGCAATAGGTAAGCTGACCTATTACCTGCGTTATAATTGTCCGAAGGAAGGACGTGTAGATAATATTCTGGTTAAACCTGTAGATCAGATAGTTTATGATGAAGAAATTTCCGAAATCCATAAGGGACTGGAGGAGTCTGCTAAGCGAGTTAAGGAAATAGAACAGGCTGTTGAAGCTGTTGAGGCAGAACGTCTCGGAGAATCAATAGGAGAAATAATACTCGAAGAGAAGAAAAAGAAGGAAGAGAAGAAAAAAAAGGAAGAGAAGGAAAAGAATAAAGCTGAGAAGACAGAAGCTGAGAATAAAGAAGCTGAGAAAAAAAAGGCTGAAAAAACGGAAGCAGAAGGTGAGACTGAGGATGCTTCTGATGAGCAGTCCGATGAAGATGTAGCTGAAGGTGTTGTTCTGGATCAGTACGGAAGGGAGCTGGATGACAGCTTTAGAATTATCAGGAGTGACAGCTATGATGAGGATGTAAGATATATTTCTCCGGATATTCCGACATGTCCGAGATGTGAAAAGGAACTTCTTGATCCGGAAAACAGAAGATACAGATATCCTTTTATCAGCTGTAACGAATGTGGTCCGAGATACTCTATCATCAAGACTATACCTTATGACAGAGAAAACAGCACCATGGATGTTTTTTATATGTGTCAGGATTGTGCCAGAGAGTATCATGAACCCGGTAATCCAAGAAGATTTGAGCAGACGATCAGCTGTAAGGACTGCGGTCCTAAGCTCAGATACTATGAGAACCGTATGGTTGATGAAGTTTATATGAGCCAGGATGAGATACTTGATAAAACTGTCGAAAGTCTGAAGGCCGGTAAGATCGGAGCTATAAAGGGTATCGGAGGCTTCCGTTTTGTATTTGTTCCGTCTATGTCAGAGCCTGCGGTAAGACTCAGGGATTTTAAAGATAATGTGAATAATCCGTTTAGTATTCTTTTCCCGAATATAGATGAAATAAAGAAATATTGTTATGTTTCGAAAAAGGAAGAAGAGGTTCTTCTTTCAAGTGCCCGTCCTATAGTACTTTTGGACAGGATTCCGGGAGTTGAGGGAATCGCCGAAGAGGTGCTGATGGGAAGTGACCGAATAGGTGCCATGCTGCCCAGTGATCCACTGCAGATCATACTTTCAAATGAAATAGGTCCCCTTGTGATGACCACCGGAAAAAGAGGCGGAGAGCCGGTAAGCATAGACGATATGGATATGATAAAGTATCTGCCGGGAGTTGACGGAACTGCCATCACAACAGGTGAGGTATCTGCGGTAGCATTTGCTGATGATAATATCAACAAGGAAGAGACAACCTATACAGGAAGACCTGATGAAGATTCCGAGGCGGGGCTTGACTTCATGCTCACAAATACCAGAGAGATAGTTTCTCCTCTCGAGGATTCACTGGTTCAGGTTGTTAAAATACATGTGGGAAACAGAGTTAAGGAAGAGGTTCAGATAATAAGAAGAGCCCGTGGATATGTTCCCGGACCTGTTATGCTGGATGAAGAACTTCCTAAGGAGACATTTGCTGCAGGTGGAGACGGCAAGGCTGTATTTGCCCTGGCTAAAAAGAATGCGGTATATTTGTCTGAGAATTTCGGATCTCTGGTAAATAGTGAATCTATAGATATCAGAAATAATGCTATAGAGCATATGGAGGAGATACTGAATATTAGTCCGAAGAGATTTATCGGTGATCTGAATCCGAATTATATTTCTTCAAAGGATGCGGACAGTCGGGCACTCAGTGTTTATATCGACGGTATTCCTCAGAGAGTATTTCGTCGTCAGCATCATGCATCACATATTCTTTCGGTTGCTGCCGAACATGGTCTGAAGGGAAGACTATTGGGTGTTGCCTATGATGGAGTGGGCTACGGAACCGATGACACCATATGGGGCAGTGAGATAATATCATGTATGCTCAGTGATGCAGCGGATGAAAATGAAATGGCTGCACCTTATCTGGTTGAGAAAAAACCTAAGATGATAAGGTCGGGGGCGCTTCTTCCCGTGAAGCTGATGGGAGGAGACCAGAACTACAAGGATGTTAAGACTACCCTTTGCGGATATTTCAAATCTATTGAAGAACGTCAGCTGGTTCCGGCAGGAGTTCTGGATAAGGTGCTTCGTATCCTGAATATAGATAAGGGTGATTACGGAATCATATGTGCATGTCTCAGAGCGGATATCAATACATATTATTCCGCTTCTATGGGAAGACTCTTCGATGCGGTTACTGCGCTTTTAGGCGTAAGGGCAAGGAATACATTTGACGGTGAAAGTCCTATCGCACTTGAGTGTGCTGCGGCAAAGGCATTTAAGAAACAAAAGGATGTTTCGTTTGAAACAAAAGAGAACGAACTAAAGCTCAGAGTTATTGAGCCTCGTGATGATGAAGAAATATACAGATTTGATCAGGCTGTTCTGGTTGCTGATATCATGAACAGAGTGGTTGAGATATATGAGAGGCATCCGGATATTGATGAGCTTGAGGAAGCCATAGACAATCTTGCACTTGAGTTCCATAAGGCTGTTGTGGAGTCCACGGTTTATATATGTGATATGGTATGTGGCAGAGACTACATACAGCATATAGCTCTCAGCGGTGGAAGCATGTATAATCGTCTTCTGGTTGATGGAATAGCAGGTTCGCTGGAAAGACTGGGATACGGTGTCTATATAAATAATCAGGTTCCGAACGGCGATGGCGGAATCGCCCTGGGCCAGATATACGGGGAAATACTTTGATGAAATAAGAAGATGCAGTCGAATCATTCGGCTGCATCTTTTTATGATATTATGATTATTTTTTTTTATGAGGCTTTATTGTTTTTTATGAGGCTTTATTGTTTTTTATCTTCGGGTTTATTAACCTTCATATATCCGTTTTCATCAAACTCGTAATACTCTCCGTCGATCATATATCCGGTGTTTGAAGGATACCAGTTATTTGAATCCATGAAATACCAGCCTTTATCATCCTGATACCAGGCTCCGGTAGAGCTTTCATCAATGATTCCATCTTTATTTATATAGTAACCGTCAACATATGCATTACTTGCCATAATACCAGTGCTCGGATAGAAATAGTACCATGTGTCGTTCAGCTTTGTCCATCCGGTGGCTACTGAACCGTCGCTATATGTATAATGCCATTCATAGTCCCATGTTCCTGCCTCGGGATCTATCCAATACCAGTCCTGATACCATCCACCCTTTCCGAGAGTGCCGTCCTTTGTAAGATAATATCCGTCCTTTGAAGCGCTGTAGTACATAACACCATTGTCACCGAAATAATACCATTCTCCATCAATTTCGGTCCAGCCTAATCTGACTTTGCCGTCAGAGTCGAGATATATCCATTCGTCCTGCCAGATTCCATTTCCTTTGTCTACCCAGAACCAGTTGTTGAACCAGCCGGTTTTGGTGGAAATGGTTCCGCTTTCATCCAAATAATAACCGTCAACAACCTGTGAGGTTTTCATTACGTTGTCTTTTCCGAAGTAATACCAGCTTCCGTTTATTTCGTTCCAGCCGACAGCGAGGGAACCGTCAGATGTTGCATATTTCCATGAGGATTCCCATGTGCCGTTAATATCAAAACCATCATCAAACCATAAATCCTTAGCGATATAGCCGTCTGATTCGAATCTGTAATTCTTATCGTCGATAGTACACATCGCCCAGTCTGTGTTCTTTTTAATATAGCTGACTGTACCCTTTAAATACCAGGTTCCTTTTGCAACTCCGTTTGAATCTACAGATGGATCTTCGGATGAATCAGCATAGTAATAACCGGTTGCACCGTATCTTGTACCCTTTGAATCTGTGATCCAGTCGTATTTAACCTTTTCCAGCTTCTTTAGATCATCACCGTATTTTCCTGCCGGATTGGTTTTATATACATTCTTATATCCAAGATCCCAGCCGCCTTCTTTAGTTTCTCTGCCGTTTAAGAAACCGGTTTTTGCATAGCCTTTTTCTGTAAAATATACATCTTCACCGTTTATTACATACCAGCCATCTTTTAATATCGCCCCGGTATTTGTGTTTTTATAATAAGTGACAGATATATATTCATCATCATCTTCTGCAACGTCATAATCCCACTGCCAGTATGTTTTTTCCGGCTCCTTCATTCCCTCCTGCCAGTAATAAGAATAGTATTCATTTTTTACAGGATCGTAACCGGAGATATCATCGCCGGAATAACCTCCTGCATTTGATACAAATGCTGCCCCTGGGAAAAAGACCGCAACAATCATTGTGACAATAAATGCCTTGATTATTCTTTTTTTCATACACCCTCCTTAAATATTGCTTTTATAATTCAGAAATAATTATAGCATAAAAAGTGCTTGACAGGTACAGAAGTTTTATGGTACATTATCGCACGATGAGCTGCCGTAGACAGCAGGTGTCGTAGACGTAACACCGAAAGGTTACCTGCCGAGGAAGAATCGTGTCATTCAGTTTTCTGAATTTATTTATTACGAATTCATGCCTCTGTCTGTGGAATCATGGACAGAGGTTTTTTAATCCCTGTTTTCAGAGATAATATATGTGCAGCCCAAATCTATAAGGAGGTACATGAAATTGGCAAAAGTCGAAGAGAAGAAACCAATAGTTCAGGAAATCAAGGATTATCTTGATGGAGCTAAGTCAGTTGTTCTTGTTGATTATCTTGGTGTAACAGTTGATCAGGATACAAAGCTTCGTAGATCACTCAGAGAAAATGGTGTGATTTATAAGGTATATAAGAACACTATGGTGAATCTTGCAATCGAGGGAACAGAGTTCGCTGACCTTGCTAAGGATCTTGAGGGACCTACAGCAATTGCTATCTCAAAGGAAGACGCAACAGCTCCTGCAAGAGTAGTTGCCAAGGCTGCTAAGGATTTCAAGGCATTATCACTTAAGAGTGGTGTCGTTGAAGGCACATACTATGATGAAGCCGGAATCAATGTGATCGCAACTATCCCTTCAAGAGAAGAACTTCTTTCAAAGTTCCTTGGAAGTCTGCAGTCACCTATCACAAACTTCGCTCGTGTTATCAATCAGGTTGCTGAGCAGAAGTCAGGCGCTGAGGCATAATTGCTGAAGCAAAAAACAAACAAATAAAATGAAATTAATCTAAAATGGAGGATATTAAAAATGACAGTAGAAGAATTAGTAGCTGCTATAGACGAGCTCTCAGTACTTGAGCTTAACGATCTTGTAAAGGCAGTAGAAGAGAAGTATGGTGTTTCAGCAGCAGCTGGAGTAGTAGTTGCAGCAGCAGGTGCAGGCGCAGATGCAGGCGCAGCTGATAAGGATGAGTTCGATGTAGAGCTTACAGAAGTTGGATCAGAGAAGATCAAGGTTATCAAGGTTGTTCGTGACGTAACAGGTCTTGGACTTAAGGAAGCTAAGGAAGCAGTTGAGAGTGCACCAAAGGTACTTAAGGAAGCTGTATCTAAGGCAGAGGCTGAGGATATCCAGAAGAAGTTTGAGGAAGTTGGAGCTAAGATCACTCTTAAGTAATTTATTTTTGAACTTCTATATCCCGCAAACGCTTATAAATAGGGCGTTTGCGGGATTTTTTTATTTTCTAAAAATATCGAGTTGACCCATTTATGGTAAAAAATGCTTTTCAAATGGCAATAAAAATTGTAAAATCTGAACAAAAGTAAAGTTAAACAATTGCCAAAATAATAAATAAGGTGGGTTAAATGCTAAGAAGACATATAATTGATGCACTTCATAATTCTGATTGTGAAATCAATGAATATAATATGATGAGGATCTATCTCACAGTCAGATCATATGATGATGGACTGGATTCGTCTCTCCAAAAATTCAAAATTGATATTGAATATCATATTCGCCAAAGTATAAATGATGAAATACTAAAGCTTCAGTCATTTTATGATTTTTTGGTTTTTGTTACGCCATCTATTGTTGGAAATCCCAAAGCGTTAAATGAAGAATTAGATAAGCTGTGTCGAAGCAATACAGAAAAAGCTGCAATGGTATGTATTCTGTATGAATATGAAAAGTATTCAATGTCTGAAAGATATTCAGGTGAAGAATTTTTTGAAAGATTTAAAGATTACGCAAGGGCTAGTTATAATCTAGATATGTTTAGAATGATAAGCATCGAAGAGAGTAAAAGATTATTATCATCATTTCTATATTATGAATTGAATTACTATCCAGCAAAAGCTTTGACTTCCAAGAAACTAAACAAAGAGCGTTTAGATATACAGAATATTATTTCAGAATTAGGGCATGATAAAGATCCTATTCAGGATATACGTTTATTTGTTCCATACCTTCTTGATCTTATATATAGCAAATATATGGGGGATAAAGAGTATAAGGATTATTTAAAGTCACTCGATATAAGTAATGACAAAAAGATTGAAAAAATAATGAGAGGAATCTATCAATGGAATCCTTTGTCAATATTAATGTTGCTGAAAGGATATGATGATTCTGAGAATGATTATAATCTGGAGCAGACATTGGTTTATTCAAGATTGATTCCATTGCTGAAAGAATGTGCCGGTTCTGTATTGAAGGATGATACTGTATTGAAGGGTGATGCAGTATTGAAGGATGTTACTGTATTCAATCCTTCCATTTTTTTCGTGAATAAACTATTAAATGATAATAATCTGACTGGTATTAATCGATACAGATTTATTCTGAGTGATGAAGAAGCAAAATTCCTAAGAACTGCATATAAGCAAAAATATAATATTATTCCCAAAAGTAATGTGGCTGAGTTTATGTCCGTTAAGGATTGGAATAGGTTTAAGGATAGAAACATTAATCATCACTATGATACGGTAATTTATTTTGGAAATCATGGTAATGTGATTGAACAGAATAAATGGATTCAAGATAATATAGCGCTTTTTAGCGTAGATACAAAGGTGGCATTGTTACTGGTTGCTAATTATGCAAATAGAATCATAGACCCTATACAAGAATTATTTGCTGTAAATGACAAGATGAATATTTCAAAGATTGAACTTATGCCACAGGGTATAGTAAATGCGTCTTATCCGAAAAGAAAGATATTTGTGGTTGTAGATTCTATATATCGAAATGAAAAAATAAATGTAACAAAGTTTGGACTACATACTGATGAGAATAGAATACAATATGCTAAAAAGAATCAGATTATAGATGTGGGTAAGAACAACATAATTGCTGGTAAGGTTTCGATAGTTAAACTTTATAACATGATATGCTTAGAAAAGACGGGGTTAAAAGGAAAAAGAAGAAGAAAAGAAGAATACTATTATTCTCCAGAGATAACATTTTTCTACAACATAATGCCAGGCGATAATGGATGCAGAACCTGCGTGTATCATACATGTGAAAGAATAATAGAAAAAGAAGATAATAAAGGTCAGACTGTTAAAGGTAATAAAGGTAAAAGGTTAATTAAGGATAAGAAAACAGAAGCTTTTAGGCGATTTGATTCAGAGGATAGATTAAATAATGAATTCTACGAGTGGATAGAAAACGCATATCCATTCATAACAGACAAATCCGGAGTTTCAATCAGAACTATTATTTCTTCCGAAATAAAAAACAGTATTACCAGTAAGGCTATAGAAGATATTAGTTTAAAAACGTTTTGGTTTATTTATCCTGAACTCAAAGACAAACTTGGAAGACTGTATGATTCATTAAAAGTTGCGGCTTCGTGTGATCTGGGATATTTCAAATTGTCTCAGCTTGATATGGAACAGTGTTTCTTTTATATGAATGAAATATCTGATTCTTCTAACAAAACTACCACAGAAGTACTAAAAGCATTATCAATTTCTTTGGACTATGCATGTGAAGTTGGACTTCTCAAGGATAATAAACTGAAAGCAGAGTTTTCAAAGGCAGAAAAATACGAAAGAAATAGAATATCAGAAGTGAGGAATGCCTTAGTAAAAAAGACATTTACTGCTAAGGAAATAGATAACCAGATAAAATATATTGATAATAACATAGGAGAAGAATGGAATTATTTTAGTGCAATGGTAAAAATGCTATTGCCTTTGGATACAAAAACTGTTGCTGCATTAAAATTTGGCGATATTATCCATATGGATGATTATCCTGGATTATATAAAATAAAGATATCAGGATATGTTGATAAAGATAATAAGGTGGTGCCGTTTAAAAAGATTGAACAATATCGTTATCTACCTTTTCCAAGAGTGTTATACGATAGAATTAGTGAAAGAATAAACTATATTAAAAATACAAGATCGTTATCGGATCAAGAAATTAATGAACTATATATTTTTACTGATGATGGCAATGATTCTGATTCATGGGGAAAAGCCCCTATTAATCCATCTAAGCTTCGAGCTCTTTGGAAAGATGTGCTTTCTAGTGTAACGGATGACTCGAATATAATTGAATTGATGGTAAATGGCGATGTTACGGAATTTGACACATCCTCATTCGGAGGGGATATATACATAACAAATTTTGAGTATTATGCTTTGAATCATTTTGGGTTTACTATGGACGAACTGGCATTTATGAAGGGGAATAAGTGTTTTTCTACTTTTGCCAGACATTATAATGATTTTAATAATGATGCTTCACTTTGTGGATTGAATGTAAAACTACATAGGTATGAGGCGGAATTATTTGGCGAGGATATTGGATATACAGTAAGAGAAAATTACATAAATCAGAAAGATATGGTTATATCTATTCCTGAAGAATATAAAAATGCCGCTAAACCTATTGAAGTAAACGTAGAAATTACTAACCCTAAGAAAAATGTACGTGTAGATATCAAAAATGATTATGGTATGAATGTTAATGTGTCTGAGATAAAGAGGTAGGATAGATATGGCGATTGGAAAGAAAGCTTTGCTTAGAGGCTATCCCAAGGAGGGATATGAAGGCGGAATAACATTCGCTGGTCTCACTTATGAGATCTTTGATGATAAAGAATATCAGATCGATGAGAACTGGAATGAAGACTCCTGGGATACAAATGTAAACTATATAAATAGGCTTATAGAAAATCTTAATATGAATAAACCATTACGAAAAATGGATGACAGGGATATTAGAGATCTTCATAACAGACTTAGCAAAAGGGATGATGAAGGCTATGCGTATGCAACATTGAATAATATAGGGTATTGGTATTATCGCATCTATAAAGAGGGGGTTAGAAGGGGGTATTATGAGGATGCTACTTTCTGTGCTGATTATTATTCACCTAGTGGAAGTGGCACTGATTTTATGGTAAGAGTAAAAAAATCTTTTACTGTTAGTGAAGAACAACGTATTTTTTTAGCGCTATATAAAAAACCGGAAGAAATATCAGGTGAAGATCTTGGGCTTTTACTTATGTTTTTATTAGCTTTTCGTGAGAATGAAGTATGTGCGCTTGATTATAAGGATATCAGAGAAATGAAAGAATACCCTGGTAATGCGTGTGTATGGGTATATGAAACTACCATGATTAACACTAGTAAGCGAAAAGCAGGTGGAAAAACAAAAAACGCTTCAAGGGTAATACCGTTATATGACTTCTTATATGTTTATTTGATGAAAAGAAAAACATATTTAGAAGCTCTTGTCGAATCAGGAAAACTGGTACTGAAATCCGAATATAAATGTGTTGATGATTTACCAATTGTCTGTATCGGAAAGAATTATAATGAAAAATCTCCTACTAAATATTTGATAAGGAGAGGAAATGAGTTATTTAAAGAATTAAAAATTGAGGGTGTTAGTTTAAGTGAACTCTTTAAAGACATAAGCAGTGGTGATTTAGATGATGTCGGTGTTATGGAAAAGGAACCGACCACATATATATTTAGGAGAAATCGAGGAACGAGTCTTTATAATATAGGAATGGAGATGTATCAGATTCAATATTTTATGGGACACGAAATAGAGGATCCATATTATTGCAGAAATGTTGTTACAAATGAGAGAGAGTTGATTAAGATTAAACATAAGTTGGATAGTCTTCCTGTAAATGGATTTCTGAATGGTCATCTAGATAATCACAACACTAATCTCATCAGAAAGAACAATAGCCACTATAGAGAGGAAATACAAACTAATGAGGATTGTGAGAAACTTAAGATTAAAATAAATGGAAATGAACCTGGAGATAATATATATGTGGTTTTGAAATCATTGGAGGGAATAGATGTATCAGTAGAATATAATACCGAAGATATAAAGTATGGTAGACAAGTAAATATAGTTAGTTCAATAAATGGCGCTTATAAATTTTGTGATGAATCTATGGTGTAATATCTATACAGCAGAAAAATATCGTTACAAATAATGAATCTGAAAATGTAAGCGATTTATAATATAGAAATACCTTCTGTAATTGGGCAGAGGGTATTTTTTTGATCTGAGTGCCTTTTAAGGCTCATATAAGGACTTTTATGGTGGGGTGGGATAAATTTACCTTAAATGTGAAAAACTCCCATAAGGGCTTGTAACTAGCATATAAGGTAAAAGTTTATTGATTCGTAGGACAGGCGGGTGTTTTTCGTGTGGAAATATAAATGTATTCTCGGAATGATATTTACGGTCTTGCTATACTCAATTATATTCCTTATACATGTGTGGAAATATATTTCATCTTGTTATATCATTAAAGGTGTAGTAAAATATTACAACAACAAGGAGGTAAAGTAATGATTAATTACAGTTTATTAGGTAAGAATATAAGAGATATGAGAGAAGAAGTAGGAGTTAGCCAAAATGATTTAGCTTTAGCAGTCGGAATTAGTAAACGTCGTTTGTCAGCTCTCGAAAACGGTCATGTTGACAATATCTCCCTAAACACTATATCCAAAATAGCAGAATTATTTAGTTGTAAGTTGGGCACCCTAATTGTTGATGATCTTCAAAAAGATGATTTTCCAGTCACCACCAATTTAGGGTTACAACATACTATAGACTGCGCAAATTATTTATATCGAAATCCGTTCCGTAAAATCTCCACTTTTTCACAATTGTTTCTTATACTTCCTTTGATCAATTTAGAAGACTTATTTGATGCTATTTATCGCGTCCGTGGATGTATACTTGGAAATGAAGACTATGTTGCACAAGCTGTCGGTTATGCTTATCATAACATTCCCGAAAGCAAAGCCAAATCGTATATCGACAAAGTACTCGAGCTAATTGAATCCGAGCCATGGGATGGTATGCCTGACAAATCAGCATCTGAGGTGCTCAAGGAAAAAGAAAATGAATTATTAATCTCAGATCCTGAATTCGAAGAGGAATACAATTCATATTTTGAAGCTATCGAAGAAAAGGCAGATATTACTAAGGATTTATTACATTTCATGGAAAAATATGATTCAGCAAAATACAAGCTTATGAGAAATATGCCTAATTGAAATTGATAATAATCTCAGAGCTTGAGGATATTACCTATTGCATCCTCTCTAGCGATTGCGGAAAGACGTAGGTTATGGTTTAAGTAACTTTTGGAAGATATTATTGTTTGTCCTTTTTCAAAAAAATTCTACGATTTCCCCATAACATAATATATAGAACAAAAATAGTTAAAAAGGAGAAGAAAAAAATGAAAAGAAAAATAATAACAAGATATGAGGCAAGAGTTTTTTTGGAGAATTTGCTTTTGACTTCAAAAAAAGAACTCACAGAAGAGGACAAACTAAAAATAAAAGAAATAGCTATCTGCCTACAATTTGAATGTTTTAGTGCGCATGTATGGGGATGTGATTCAGATGAATTCACAAAATTATATGTTGCCGTAGAAAGCGCTTGTTTTGATGATGAAATAATAAAGTTATTGGGGAAATATAAGTTTTCTCCTTCGGAAGGAGAAAAACAAATAAAGAAAGAAGAAGATGAAGCTCGGAATAAACAAAAGGAAAAAGAATATGCGAAAATAACAAAAAAACTAAAAAAAGAAGCGCAAAATGAGCTTAATAAATTTTTGGGTTAAAAAAACCATATTATATTAGAAGATTTGTATTGTTAGATGCTTTCAAATAATATGCAACTGAAAATTAATGATATTTTATTGAAGGGGGTGTAGTTATGGCAGATGTTGCATCCCGATATGGACAGGGTGGAAGAGTTTGTTGAAATAATAAATCGTAGAATAGTGATGGATGAAATCTGAGAATAATAGAGATGTGTGATTGTTAAGAGTAACATAGAAAATGAGAGATATTGAAAAAGAAAGATATTGAAAAAGAAATACAAGATAATCTTAGTGAAATAGAAAGAAAAAATCATAAAAAAATGGTGCAGCCCCCGCATATCTACACTGCAGGTCCGCACCTTGTACAATCATAGTAACTCTTTTATTTTAAAAAGTCAATGATGGTAGCATCTTTTGTTATTATTTTCAATGCTATCGAGTCGGGGGAGCAGGGCATGGGAATTTGCTTCTCCGGATAGTAATTACGATGTAAGATTCATTTATGTTCAGAAAACGGAGGAATACCTAAAGATAGATCCGAGAAAAGATGTGATAGAGTGGTAGCTTGATGAGGTTCTTGATATAAATGGCTAGAATCTAAAGAAGGCGCTGCTTGCACATGCGAAGGGAAATCCAAATGTTATGGAAGGGGATAATTCTCCAATTGTATACAGAAGTACAGAGGGGTGGGATGTTTTTGATAAGTTAGTCAGACAATTCTTTTCTGAAAAAGAATCCATTTGTCATTATTATGGAACGGCGAACAGTACGTATCCATAGTTTTCTTATGGGAGATAAAGTGAAATATAAGAAATATCTATATGTGTTCAGACCGCTTCTTTGATGTAGGTGGATAGAGAAAAAATCATAGTATTCCACCAATGAGATTTGAAGAATTGTTAACGTTTTTTTGTGATGACCATAGCAATCTGGATTATGATTATGATAATGCTCTTGATTAGTAATGATATTTTGGAAAATAAGAAACAACTTACGACTGATATAGATGAAGCAAAAAGATTGACTACTACGGAAATTTATAGGATTAACGCTGATCTGTCTGAAAGACATAAATTGTTTGTCGTTGAAGAATTGTAGAAAGGAAGTGATTACATGTTAGAACGAGAATACTACTTAATGAATGATGAAGATACTCCATTTAAGGAAGGCGAAAATCCATATCCACATTCAGTAGAGGATGATTTATTATTAGTGGATATAGCGAAAAAAAGAGGGTTAGTATTTAAGCCTGGAACATATTTAGACAAGATATCAAAAACACAGCATCTAATGCCAAAGAATAACAATGTTTAAAACGTACATTATTATTGTACTACTATTTTGTACGTTTTTAAAATAATGTACGTTAGTTTATATTTGCGAGATTATGTAAAAAAAGGTAAATAGAAACAGGAAATTCATAAGCGGATTGACGAATATGTCAATTTAGGCGTGTTTACAACTATATGAAGGTATGAGTATAATCATAATTACGATTAAATAATTGACGCGTACGTCAATTATAATAATTTAATTGACATATACGTTAATTTATGTTATATTATAATCAGTTAAAATGTGTGAGGTAGCTATATGAAGATGGGTCAAAACCGACTATTGGATAACATTTCTTTCTTATTAAAAAAGTATGATATGAAGAATTATGAGCTCGAAGAGAAACTTGGTGTTAGCAGGGGATATCTAAGCAGAATGGGACGCCAGATTTCTGGTAATGATTTTACTACTAGTTTTGTAGTTAATCTTTCGTCGATTTTCAATATATCGATTGATACGCTGCTTTTTGTTGATCTCAGTCAGCAGGATGAGGATGAACTATATATAATTAGTTTTATTGATAATCTTAAGCAAAAGACTGAATCTTCGGCTTATATCTGGAAGAGATATGATCCTCGTATGATCAAAGATATTATGGATGGGAAAACATATGCCGCATTTCCGATGCTGGATGTACACCCTGACTGCCAGGATGATTATGACAGTTATCCTCATATTCACCCGAAAGTTTACACTTCAGATTGTTCCGGACGTTATTTTCTGCAGGAGGAAATGGATCTATCTGGGAGAGCTTGGTTTAAGCTGGAAATTGGAAATAATGAATTGTTTGTGACTGGGTTTTTACTTGTAGGAGAAAAAAATGAAGAAGTGTTAGAAATGTATATCCGATCGAAAAAAGAATCATCATGCGTTGTAGATGAGGAAGGTTATATTGACCCTGCAAGTATTGATTTTTCTGAAAATGGACCTGAATATACAACTTCGTTGTTATGTAGCACCTTAATTGCAGATGACGATCTCCGTCTTAAAATAGAAGATTTGTATAAGACTATATATAGCACAAAGCAAAACATTAAAATTTCCGATGATGCCAGGAATGCTATTAAGGACATTTTGTCACAATAAAATAAGGATTCATAAAGACAAAGTATTTGCCGAGATAGAGTTTGCAGAAAAGAACGGCGCGTTCGCTGTTGGAATGGATATCGACCATGTATTTGGCGACGACGGCGGATACGACGTGGTAGCTGATCACCCTATGGGCACTCAGACTAAAGAGGCCATCCGCGCGTACGCAGCTTCTACCCAATTGCCATTCATAGTCAAAGGTGTATTGAGTGTTTCCGACGCGGTCAAATGTGCGGAGTGTGGCGCCAAAGCTATAGTCGTTAGCCACCACCGTGGACGCATGCCGTTTGCTGTTCCGCCTCTGATGATACTTCCGGATATCAAGAAGGCTATTGAGGGAAGTGGAGTCGAGATCTTCGTGGACTGCGGTATCAATTCGGGCGCTGATGCGTACAAGGCTCTCGCCATGGGAGCAAAAGCGGTCTCTGTAGGTCGTGCGCTATTGCCGCCTCTAAGCAAAGAGGGGACGGAAGGCGTCGTTAGGTATATAAATAAGATGAATCAGGATCTGTCTCTGCTGATGGGATATACCGGTTGTGCTACCACAGCAGAACTCTC
>CACZLA010000019.1 GCA_902781895.1 uncultured Lachnospiraceae bacterium | reverse complement strand
TTCATCTCTATATCGTATCCGAAGGAGCTTATGCTCTTTCCTTCCACCAGAACATCTATTCCGTTTTTTTCAAAATATTCAGTTTCCAGACCGATCAGCTCCTGCACATCCGCTTCCAGTCTGTCACTTTGTTCTATCCTGCCTTCCCCTTTTCGCGAGTAGTATAAAAATACATTTGTAAAGAAAAGAGCAGCAAGAATCAAAAATAATATTTTTTTCATTTCTTAGGTGGTTTCTTTCCCATAAATTGATAGTAATACGACTTTATCATTCCATTATATATCTTACGGTTCTTATCAGCCTTCCGTCCTATATAACGCTCCGCATCCTCATAGGAGGTGATAAGGAACATAGACCAGTTATCCAGTGCCCTGTATTTCTCGCCAATCACAGTGTAAAGCTCAGGAAGTGCCTCCCTGTCTTCAAGTCTTTCGCCATAAGGCGGATTTGTTATGATGAATCCGTAGGGCTTCGGGCTGCTGAGATCCTTCACACCTCTCGCCTGGAAATGGATATAATCCGCAACTCCTGCTTCCTCGGCATTCTGCATGGCACATTTCACTATAGAGGAATCCAGATCGTAGCCCTGTATGTGCATATCCACATCCGTTTTTTCCAGCCACCTTGCCTCATCATATGCAGCGTACCAGGTCTTTTTATCTATCAGCTTTTCCCAGGTACAGGAAGTAAAATCCCTGTTCACTCCCGGAGCTATATTTGCACCTATCATGGCAGCCTCGATGGGAAATGTTCCGCTTCCGCAGAAAGGATCCACCAGCAGTCTGTCCTCCCTCCAGGGTGTCAGCATGATGAGAGCTGCTGCCAGAGTCTCCGAGATGGGAGCCTTTCCCACCAGCTTTCTGTAGCCTCTTTTATGAAGTGACACTCCCGTAGTATCAAGTCCCACGGTAACCTCATCCTTCTTGATAAATATCCTTACCGGATAATCCTCTCCGTCCTCGGAAAAATGAGTTATATGATAAGTATCACTCATGCTTTCCACCATCGCCTTTTTCGCGATAGACTGGATACTGGTCTGACTGAAAAGCTTCGACTTATTTGTGGTCGCCTTGGTCACCCAGAATCTTCCATCCCTCGGAATTATCCTTGCCCAGGGAATATGCCTTATGCCGTCATAAAGCTCATCAAAGGTGGTGGCCTTGAAGCTTGCACACTTAAGAAGTATTCTCTCCGCCGTCCTTATTCCTATATTTGCTCTGGCCATGGCACCGATAGGTCCGGAGAAGGTAACCCTTCCGTCCTCCACCTCGGATATCTCATAACCGAGATTCAGTATTTCCTTTTTCAAAACCGCCTCCAGACCGAAATGGCATGGAGCTATGAATTCAAATCTTTCTTCCATATTTTTACCTAAAAATACACAGTAGGGACAGTTCTCCAAGTCTCCTCCGACTCAGAGAACTGTCCCCTTTGGGTCATCCCCTTTGTTATCTCTATTTACCAAGTCTTGCTCTCAGCTCTGCTGTCTTCTCTTCAAAGCCAGGCTTTCCGAGAAGTGCAAACATGTTCTTCTTGTAACTCTCAACACCAGGCTGGTTAAATGGATTAACACCCAGTGTATATCCACTCACACCACAGGCAAACTCAAACTTGTAGAAAAGCTCTCCTACGCTGAGCTCATCAATCTCAGTCATATCTATACGGATATTCGGAACACCGCCATCAACGTGAGCAAGTATGGTTCCTTCCATCGCACACTTATTAATGAAGTCAACCTCTTTACCTGCCAGGTAGTTAAGTCCGTCAAGGTCCTCAGCTTCCTCCTGCATGATAACAGCCTTACGAGGATTTTCAACATTTATTATTGTCTCGAAATGATTCTTTGTTCCGTCCTGTATGAACTGTCCAAGTGAATGAAGGTCTGTTGTGAAATCAACACCTGCAGGGAAGATACCCTTTCCGTCCTTGCCTTCGCTCTCTCCGTAGAGCTGCTTCCACCACTCTGTTATATAGTGAAGTGCAGGCTCGAAGTTTCCGAGAATCTCCATACCCAGCCCCTTCTCATACATAACATTTCTTACAGCTGCATACTTCATGATGTCACTGTCATCGAAATCCTTTGACAGACAATACTCACGTGCATTTGCTGCACCTTCCATAAGCTTATCTATATCAGCACCGCTGGCTGCTATAGGAAGAAGACCAACTGCTGTAAGTACTGAGAATCTTCCGCCTACATCATCAGGAACAACATATGTCTCATATCCCTCTGCATCAGCAAGAGTCTTCAGAGCTCCACGTGCCTTATCTGTTGTTGCGTAGATACGCTTTGCAGCACCTTCCTTACCATACTTCTTCTCTAACATCTCCTTGAAAAGACGGAATGCAACTGAACACTCAGTTGTAGTACCTGATTTGGAGATAACATTTACTGAGAAATCTCTGTCTCCGATAACCTGAACCAGCTCGGAAATGTATGTTGAGCTGAGGTTGTTTCCACAGTAATAAATCTCAGGAGTCTTACGGATCTCCTTTGAAACTGAATTGTAGAATCCATGACGGAGAGCTTCGATAGCAGCTCTTGCTCCGAGATAGGAACCACCGATACCGATAACAAGAAGTACATCTGAATCGCTCTGGATTTTTGCAGCTGCCTCCTTGATGCGTCCGAACTCTACCTTGTCATAATTAACAGGAAGGTCGATCCATCCGAGGAAGTCATTTCCTTCGCCTGTTTTCTCTACAAGTGTCTTCTTGGCAGCTTCAATCCTTGGTCTGATTGCCTGGATCTCATCATCGCTTGCCATGAACTTTGCATTATCAAAATTAAAACTGATCTTTTGTGACATTTCTATATGCTCCTTTTAATAAAATTAACTTTCTCCCAAGTGGGCTCCTTCTACAAGCCCGTAGTTAGATTGATTTTACCATTTAAATAGCAATAATACAATCTTTTCTTGAACTTTCATTAAAAAGGAAGGTTCTCCGAATGCAAGCATTCGTCGCCTTCCTTTTTTCATGACAGACACTTCGTGTCATAAGTTTGACCTAATCAGCGCTCCATCTTCCATACTTCAGCTGAATATGGTGCCAGCTCCGAGCCGCCTCCGAAGTCATGAAGTGTTCCTGTTATCAGTTCATCCGCCTGTCCGCAGCCGGCATCGAAATGAGCGGTGAACGGCTGGTCTGATGCATTAATGGCAACAAGAATTCTTTCGTTATCTGTCTTTCTTTCAAAGATGCACTGGTGATTTGTAAGAACCACACTGCGGAAGCTTCCGTAGTTCAGTGCCTCGCTGTTCTTCTTTATCTCTGCAAGCTTCGCGATAAGATCCGTAAGTTCATTCCACTCAGGCTTTTCAAAGCATACTCGAAGTGCGGGATCTCCCTCCTCCTTACGAGCCTCTGTTCCCCACTCACTTCCGTAGTATACACAGGGATAACCCGGCATACAGAATGCAAGTGTATAAATAAGAGGCAGGTGTTCTTTATTTGTAAGCATGCTTGCTATTCTTGAAACATCATGATTATCCACGAAGCTCATCAGATGCATATTCTTGTAACGGCACCATTCTTCAGGTCCGAACTGCTGCATGAGTGAATGAATGATCTCGAACATATTCATGCTGTTAAAGCTGGAGTAAAGACCCTTATAGCATGCATAGTTGGTGCAGCTGTCAAGCATTCCCTCTCCAACGAACTGGGCATAGTCACCGAAAAGAAGTTCGCCCACAAGAAGAAACTCATCCTTAAGTCCCTTTGTATATTCCTTCAGATTATGGATAAAGCCTTTATCCAGACAGTAGGCCACGTCAAGTCTCAGACCGTCTATATCAAAATAGTCAACCCAGTATTTTACCTTGTCAAATATATGATCAACCACTGCCGGATTCTGAAGATTCAGCTTTACAAGGTCATAGTTTCCTTCCCAGCCCTCATACCAGAAGCCGTCATTATAGTTGGAGTTTCCGTCAAATGAGATATGGAACCAGTCCTTGTATGGGCTGTCCCATTTCTTTTCCTGAACATCCCTGAAAGCCCAGAAGCCACGTCCTACGTGATTGAATACTCCGTCCAGAACAACCTTGATGCCTTCCTTATGAAGCTCATCAACAACCTGCTTAAATTCTTCGTTTGTTCCGAGACGCTTATCTATAAGACCATAGTCTCTCGTATTATATCCGTGAGTATCTGACTCAAAAACCGGGGAGAAGTAAATAGCATTTGCTCCCAGCTTCTTTATATGAGGTATCCAGTCTATAACCTTCAGTATCCTGGACTCCTCTACTCCGTCATTTTCAAATGGAGCTCCACAGAATCCCAGCGGGTATATCTGATAAAACACAGATTCTTCGTACCACATTGTTATATCCTCCTGTTAGTTGTTTTGTGCCCTTCATTCATTATCTCATCCACACATCCATATCCACCTCTGTGGAAATGCCGTCAACATATCCTTTTCTGCTATACTGATACCCCTCTGTATGGTATGGAAAGCTTGTATTGTCATAGGAGCAGTACCAGAACTCCCAGTTTCCTATGATATCCACATTCAGATATCTGACAAACTGATCACGGCTGGCATAGATCATAGGCGTATAACCTGCCGCCTCGATGGTCTCGCAGAAGCCCTTAACCGCATCTGTCCTCTCCTCAACACTTATATTGTTAGCCCTTGCGGACTCATCTTCAAAAACTCTTTCAGTATCTATGATGACAGGCTCGGTAATGTTATAGCCGCTGATACTGTCAAGCACAAACTGTGCTTCCTCTATTCCCTCTTCCCTGTTTATGGCAGAGGAGAAGAAATAAACTCCGGTAGCTATTCCCACCTCCTGAGCTCCTCTCAGATATGAATATGCTTTGGAATCCAGCTTTATGGTTCCGGATTTTCCGTAGCCTCTGTAACCGATACGGATGATAGCCACCTCGATACCGGCAGCCTTAACCTTTTCCCAGTCAATATTTCCCTGAAACTCCGAAACATCTATACCTATCTTTCCGATAGACTCTTCGCCTCGATGACGTCTGTAATATATCTCACCTGGATCACAGTAAAAATCATTTTCCCAGTCGATATCATTTCTCTCTACATTTGCACTTATCTTTATCAGCTCACATCCGGGATATGATCCCATCAGCACATAGGCCTTCTTCAGATATCTCAGATAATTTGCTTCGATCATAGACTTTATATCCGGATAGCTTTCCTCTCCGTCAGCAAGTCCCTCCAGTCCTTTATCGGATTTGAAGTATATCTTTTCACTTACTATGGCAGGAGTATTTACCGGAAGTCCCGGTTTTGGCTGCATAAATCTGAGAATAACGCCAACCAGAAGTCCTGCCGCGAGGCCTCCCACAAAAAGCCATATGATCTTTAATCTGTTAACTCTTCTACTCATTTTTATTAAACACTTTCTTTACTAACCTTAGTATTGGCTTTCTTTTTCAGGGATACATCCAGCAGCAGCTTTCCGATAACCATCAGTACCAGTCCCAACATCGCCACAAGTATTATCTGAAGCGTCCCCTGATTTTCTCCGAAGATAAAGGGCATATGTCTCTCCAGCGCTCCGGGATGGAACATTTCAAATACATATATTCCGTTATTGAAACAGTGACATATCATAGATGAAAACAGACTGCCGGTACTGTACACCAGATACGCAAAAACTCCTCCCAGTATTGCAGTTGGTATGAGTCTTATAAGACTGGTGTGGAATACTCCGAATATTATAGCCGAAATAATGATAGCCGTCCATTTTTTATAGCTGTTCTTAAAACCGGAGAAAACAAATCCTCTGAAAAGCATTTCCTCACAGATAGCCGGAGCAAATGCCACTATCATGTAGGTTACCAGCTTTCCCTGTCCCATCAGCACATCAGTCAGCCCACTGTTGGTGCTGGAAAACTCTTCAGGGAACAACTGATAAAGTATGTTGGAAAGTTTATTCTCCAGCAAAAATACTCCCAGGAAAAGTATGAGTCCGGCAACATAAGCAAGAGGTTTACATAACTTTAAATGAAATGTTTTCTTCAGACTCTTTTTCGTATATATCGCATATAGTAAGGGCACAGAAACTATAAGTATCTGGCTTCCGAAGATACCCCAGATTCCGTAATCTGCCTGGATCAGGGAACCTATGTATATGTAAAGTATCAGAACGAGACTGATGATAAACCAGGTGTCTCCTGCAGTGGGAACACCACCCTTTTTCATATTGCTTCGTTTCTGGAATATCTGTATATTTCCCTTACCTTCATCGAAGAGTATATTTTCACTGTCATATATCTTACCCAGGAACAGTATGGCAAGTATGGCATAGATCACATTGCTTAGCAGCACTATGGCAACCGCTCCCAGCTCCGCTTTGAACAGCAGCAGATTCTTGATGAGGAGGCATATATTTGCCACAGGCACCAGTGCCATCTTGTCAGTAAGCTGAACGTTCGGAATAAATCCGATATATGCAGTCAGCATTACAACAAGGGTAAGAGGTGTGATATAGTTATTTGCTTCCTTATAGGACTTTGCAAGTGCGGTGATGCACATGGTAACTGCGGAAATAAAAAGGGAAAATGCAAATACACCGATCACGGTAACAAGCATGGCTGGGATAAATGTACTCACCCTGAAACCGCTCATATTCAGTCCCAGTCCGCCCGCAGCCTTACTGTTCACAAGCTTCATCATGTAGAAGATCATAAGTCCCATGGAAATCATATTCAGCAGTGCGGAAATGATTCCCATAAGTGCAACCGTAAGGAACTTGGCAATGATGATCTCATGATTTCGTGCCGGCAGGGTAAGCAGGGTTTCAAGAGTACCTCTCTCCTTTTCGCCTGCCGTAGCATCTATGGCGGGATACATGGTTCCCATGAGAAGACTGATGACAAGCATAAAAGGAAGGACAGTTCCCAGAAGGCTTCCTGCAGACTGTTCCTTTGTGGCTATATTTGTTCTTTTTATCTCAAACGGATGGATAACCCTTTCCGAATCCATCCCCGCATCCTCTATGGTCTGCTTCATCTCGGCAAGAGTCAGCTCATCAAGCACATCCTTAACCAGAACCTCTGCATAATCCGAATCGGTTATGGAAGAAACATATTTGGTGGTATAAACCAGACGACCGTCCTCTCCTACTTCGGAGGTAACATATACATCCACCTCTTCCTTCTGAAGAGCTTTATCAATATCAGCCAAGTCATAAGACAGTTCATTAATATCGACAATCTTCAGATAGTCTACGGTCTTATCTTCCTTTGCATTCTTTTTCTTCTCGTCATTGCTGATCATTATCCGATCTGCAAGAGCACCGCCATCATCAACATTAAGAACCACCTTATATTCCGCCTGCTCCATATTTGACTGGACCATAGTCATTATGGCAAATGAACCAAACATGATGAGAGGATAGATAAGCAGTGGAACAAGTATGAGCATTATGATAGCCTTGCGGTCTCTGATAACATCCAGAAGCTCCTTTTTCAGAAGCTGTTTTACAACCTTACTCCTCATTTCCGATACCCTCCCTTCTGATGATCTCATAGAAGGCATCACGCATATTTGAAGAATCGGTCTGTCTCTTCAACTCATCCGGGCTGTCATTCGTTATGGTCTTACCCTTGTTCAGCATTATTATCCTGTCACAAAGATATTCCGCCTCTTCCATATAATGGGTGGAATAGATAACCGTTTTCCCTCTCTCCTTTTCCCCCTTCATAAACTCTATGATGGAGGTGCTGCTGATGATATCAAGTCCCAGTGTGGGCTCATCAAATATATAAATATCGGGATCATGTATAAGACATCTTGATATAGATGCTCTCTGGGTCTGTCCCGTGGAAAGCTTTTCTATCCTGTTATCGATAAACTCTGACATCTCAAGAAGATTATTTATCTCTTCTATCCTGTCGGAAATCTCTTTTTTATCCATGCCGTAAACACCGCCGAACATCTGAAGCAGTTCTCTTACGGAAAGCCTTCCGTAGAGCTTTGTATTTCCGGACAGATAACCTATCTTCTTTTTCATCTTAAGACTGTCGGTTATTATATCCTTCGAATCATCCTCCAGATATACCTCTCCCGAGGTGGGCTTAAGCAGAGTCGCAAGCATGCGAAGAAGCGTCGTTTTTCCCGCGCCGTTAGGTCCGAGTATTCCGACTATCTCTCCTTTATCTGCAGAGATGCTTATTCCATCAACTGCATTAAATTCTTCTTTTTTACCCTTCTTCTGTGTTCTGGTGAAGGTCTTGACCAGATTTTTTGCAACTAACATGCTGTTATGATACCATATCTTCCCGAAAAAATAAAACCTGATGGAGTCAGTCTGCTGTAAATACAAAAATAGAAAGAGCCTACCAGACCTACTTCCCCATCAGGTCTGATAGACTCTCTCAAGCCGATCTATTTAGGGCACACCCACAATACCTTCTCTAACTGTCTTCGATTATAGCACATTTTCACAAAAACGCAAAGTGTTTTTGTGCAACTTATATAAATTTTGGTACATTTTCACAAATATTAAAGAAAGAGCCTTGCAAAACAGTTGCTTTGCAAGGCTACTTTTTTAAAGTTGCACAAAAACTATTTCCTATTCTCTTTATCTACAAGGTTTGTAGCACCATATCTCTCACGAAGAAGAGGCTTTTCGATCTTTCCTGTGGCATTTCTCGGAACATCGGCAAAGATGATCTTACGAGGTCTTTTATATCTCGGAAGCTCCAGGCAGAAGTTGTTCATCTCCTCCTCTGTACAGCTCTCACCTTCCTTAAGCTGGATGATGGCACAGGATATCTCACCGAGCCGCTCATCTCCCAGTCCGATAACAGCTACGTCCTGAACCTTCTGGTTCTTCATAATGAAGCTTTCAATCTGAACAGGGTAGATATTCTCACCACCGGAGATGATGACATCCTTCTTTCTGTCTACAAGCCAGATGAATCCTTCCTCATCATACTTGGCCATATCACCTGTATAAAGCCATCCGTCCTTCAGGCATTCATTTGTTGCTTCTTCGTTCTTATAGTAGCAGGTCATGACTCCGGGACCCTTAACACAAAGCTCACCTACTGAGTCACTGTCTGACTTATCTATGATCTTATCTTCCTCAGTAACTATCTTACACTCCCAGCCGTAGCCCGGAACACCGATAGCTCCCACGTGATCAATATTCTCAACACCCAGATGTACACAGCCGGGGCCGATAGACTCTGAAAGTCCATAGTTTGTATCATACTGATGCTTAGGGAAGATAGACTTCCATCTGGTTATGAGGCTTGCAGGAACAGGCTGAGCACCTATATGCATAAGTCTCCACTGATCCAGTTCATAGTCATCCTTATTCAGCTTTCCGCTCTCAAGTGCTATCAGAAGATCCTGAGCCCAGGGAACCAGCAGCCATACTATGGTACATTTCTCTGTACTTACTGCATGAAGAATATCCTCCGGTTTTGTACCCTTGAGAAGTACGGCCTTACCTCCGGACTGAAGACTTCCAAACCAGTGCATTTTTGCACCTGTATGATAAAGGGGCGGAATGCAGAGGAAAACGTCATCCTTTGTCTGTCCGTGATGAGCCTGCTCCACCTTTGCACTGTGAACCAGGGACTGATGCTTATGAAGGATAGCCTTCGGGAATCCTGTGGTTCCGGATGAAAAATAAATAGCACCGTAATCTTCATCTGTAATCTCTATGTCAGGTGAAACAGAACTGGAATTTGCAACCATCTCGTTATAGTCCTCAGCAAATGTAGGACAGTTTTCTCCAACATAAAACAGGAGTCTGTGCTGTGATATCTTATCGGCGATCTCCTCTATACGGCCTATAAACTCAGGTCCGAAAACAAGTATATCGACATCCGCAAGATCAACGCAGTATTCTATCTCGTCTGAATCATAACGGAAATTAAGAGGCACTGCCAGTGCACCTGTCTTCAGTATTCCGAAGTATATCGGAAGCCACTCCAGACAGTTCATAAGAAGTATGCCGACCTTGTCATTCTTCTTTATGCCGCGGCTCAGCAGCAGATTTGCAAATCTGTTTGCCTTCTCGTTAAATACACTCCATGTTATCTCTCTTCTGTATGGGGCCTTCGGATTCGGCTCCATAAGTTCATATTCTCTCCATGTAACCCTTCTTGTCTCTGTAATAGCCGGATTCAGCTCAACGAGAGCAGTATCATTTGCATACTCTCTGGCATTTCTCTCCAGCAGATCTGTAATAGGCATCTCCCAATCCTCCTGATTGTTTTTTCTAATACAACTTTAAACATAATAACTTATTATCTCACTCACGTCAACGCGTTATCGCTTTAATGCGATAAACTGATCATGATGTTTTGGTTTTTATCCTGTCTATCAACGATTGTTTGTATTGCCATCCTCTCATTTTAGTGTTTTAATTAAAACATGGATTTTTCATTTACAGCATATTTATCGGAAAACTTCATAACGCTGCTGGTTTTGGCCGGCCTGATAGTCATTATCATTTCAAATGATACGCCCCTGGAGGTTGCAAAGAATTATATCCCCACGATCATCTGCATCCTTGTGGATACTGTGGTGGTTTTCCTCGAGGTATGGGCTTCCCACAATCCGGGCCACGAAACACTGAGATTCTGGATGTCGGTCATTAACTATATAATGATTCCGGCCATCCTTCTTTTTGAGGTGATTCTTATAGCCCCCAGCAAGCTTGCCCGAAATCTTGCCATCATACCTGCCGCGGTTAACAGTATCATCTATCTGCTGTCACCACTTACCGACGGGTTTGTATTTAAGATCAATGAGCATAACCAGTTTGTCCGGGGACCTCTGGGATATACTATTTACATAGTCAACATTGTTTACCTGTTTGTCCTGTTCGACTTTACCTTCAGCTACATCAAAAGATATAACAGGCGAAGCGGACTCATCATCATTTATATAATCATTGCCGCTTTCTTTACCAACATTCTAGAGTTTTTAAATATAATCACCAGCTATGTCTGCGATGTTTATTCCCTGATGCTTCTGTTCTACTACGTATTCCTATGTGTACTTTACGAATCAGACATCAGAAAGGATCTGGCACTTACCGAGCTGAAGCTTTCCCAGGAAAGAGTCAAGCTGCTACAGGAACAGATACAGCCCCACTTTATATTTAACTCGCTGTATGTTATAAAGGGACTTATCAGAAAGGATCCGAAAAGGGCTGCAAGAAGCGTTGAGGATTTCTCGGACTATCTGAGGGCAAATGTAAATGCCATCAAATCAAATGAGCTCATCCCCTTTGATGAGGAGCTAACTCATATCGAAGCATTTATCGCCCTGGAGCTGGCCAACGAAGAGGTTCAGGTTGATGTGGAATACGACCTTCAGGAAACTGACTTCCGTATTCCTCCCCTTACAGTGGAGCCTCTGGTGGAAAATGCATTTAAATACGGTGTCAGCAAGCAGGGCGGAAAGATATGGATAAGCACCCAAAAAGGTGAAGACCATGTGATTATAACCGTTAAGGACAATGGAACGGGAAGTAAGAACCAGACCAAGCAGGAGATTGACCGTATAGGAATCGGCCTGGATAATGTAAGATCCAGACTGGAGCTGAAATCAAACAGTATACTGGAGACGGATATTCAGGATTCGGGAAGTACATTTACCATATATCTTCCCACTGAGTGAACAAAGAGAGGTTAACTATGGAAATACTTGTTGTAGACGATCACAAAATAATAGTTGAAGAAATGATAGCCGATATAGAGGATCTGAACGATAACTATATATGTCACGGTTATCACAGTGCCAAGGAAGCGCTGGAATCAGCAAAGGAGTCCCACTACGATGTGGCGATCCTTGATATAGAAATGCCGGACATGGACGGCCTCACTCTTGCAAGAAAGCTGATAGCGCTTTCGCCGAATATAAATATCATATTTGCCACGGGCTACGGTGAGTACGCTCTTGAATCCTACGAGCTTTATGCATCCGCATTTCTCCTGAAGCCTGTAAGTCAGAGAAAGCTGGAGAAGGCTCTTAATAATCTCAGACATCCTGTTGCAGATCTGACAGATGATTTCATCGCTGATATTTATTCCGGTGAAAACTCCATCGGAAAGAATATCGAAAAATACAGAACTGCTCTCGGCATGACAAGAAAAGATCTTGCCGCATACATGGATGTCACCGTGCAGACCATCCACAGATGGGAGCACGGTGAACGAATCCCCGATATAATAACCGCCGTAAAGCTTTCAAGAATACTCGGTGTATCTATGGAAATGCTCCTGTCCAACTAAGGACAGGTGCATTTTTATTTATAACTGACTCCTGAGTATTTCCAGTATCTCATTTATTTTCTCATTATCCAGCTCACCAAATGATCTGAGGGTTCTGATAGGCATGTATTCCAGCATAGCTCTGGTCATCTCATCCATTTCCTCATCAGGCTTTGCTCCTGAGAACTGGGTGCTCGCTTCTGCAAACATTTTTCTGGTAATGGCAGCTGTTTTATCATATGACAGTAGTTCTCCCAGCTGGACATCCTGATCGATAACCGGCGGAAGCATGAAACTTCCCGAAAGTTCTATGTCCTGACTAAGTTCGATATCTCTGGAGGACCTTCCTATCTCTATGGTATATTTTCCGTTTGCAGCATACCAGTCATTTATCTTTGTTGAGTACCATGCAAAGCTTCTTTTGTCCAGCTCAAATGTGACAGTCTTTGTTTCACCCGGCTCCAGACTTACCTTTTCAAAGCCTTTAAGCTCATGCACAGGACGATTTATCACTCCTGTCTTGTCTGCTATATAGAGCTGAACTGTCTCCTTTCCCGCTCTGCTTCCGATATTCTTTACATCTACCGAAACAGTGGCACCACTGTTTATTCCTATGATATCCCAGTCATCACCATCTACCCCTGCTTTCGGTACGACTTTAAGATTGCTGTATTCAAACTCCGTATATGAAAGTCCGTAGCCAAATGGGAACAGCACGTCCATCTTCTTTGTATCATAATATCTGTAGCCCACGAAAACTCCCTCGGCATAGTTTACCTTGTGACCTGCAACAGGGAAGTTCAGGAAGCTTGGATTATCCTCCAGCTTTATAGGGAAGGTCTCTGCCAGTTTTCCGGAAGGATTTACCTTACCGTAGAGAACGTTCATGACAGCCTCTCCTATTCCCTCTCCGCCGAGATATGCTTCCACTACGGCATTCACATCATATATCCATGGCATCTCTACCGGAGAACCGTTATGAAGCACAACTATCACCGGTTTACCTGTCTCACATAATTTTTCTATCAGTTCATTCTGACAGTCCGGAAGACGCATATGACTTCTGTCATATCCCTCGGATTCAAAGATGTCAGGAAGGCCGGCAAATACAACTATCTTGTCAGCATTTTTTGCAGCCTCCAAGGCCTCTTCAAATGCCTTCTCATCCTTTACATCTGCATCAAAGGGGAAGCCCTCCGTATAGGTTATATTTTCCGAATAATTATTCATTACGGAAACGGCTGAAACTACATTATGAGCATTTATGTGACTGCTTCCTCCGCCCTGATATCTGGGCTGACCGGCAAAGCCTCCGATGAGTGCAATCTTCTCATCCTTACTGAGGGGAAGAACTGGTGTCTCGGTTATATTTTCTCCGACAAATTCACCATCTTCAGTTACCTCGGTTACGCCGTCAACGATAACATCATTTACCAGAAGTACTATGCACTCCTCCGCTGCACGTACAGCCTTCAGATGATCCTCGTCTCTGTCGAAGACCTCCTTCTGTCTATGCTCTGTAAACTTCTCAATCCATTTCAGGATGTTTTCCACTGCAGTGTCCAGAGCCTGTTCTGACAGCTCTCCTGACTTAACTGCTTCCACTATAGCTGAATCATTCACACCTCTGCTGCCGGGCATCTCAAGATCCAGTCCGGCGGCGATACCCTTAACTCTGTCGGATACAGCACCCCAGTCAGACATCACTACTCCGTCAAAGCCCCACTCATCTCTGAGAAGCTTATTCAGCAGCCAGTCATTCTCGGTACTGTAGACACCATTTATCCTGTTGTAGGAAGCCATGATGGTCCATGGTTTTGCTTTCTTTACTGCTATCTCGAAGGCCGTGAGATATATTTCCCTCAGGGTTCTCTCATCCACCTCACTGGAGGCATACATTCTCTCTGTCTCCTGAGAGTTTGCCGCAAAATGCTTAAGGGAGGTTCCCACGTTCTGGGACTGAACTCCGTTAATATATGCAGCGGAAAGCTCGCCTGCCACATAAGGATCCTCCGATACATATTCAAAGTTTCTTCCGCAGAGAGGCGACCTTTTGATATTTATGGCCGGTCCAAGTATCGTCGATACATCAACTGCCTGGCACTCCTTGCCGAGATCAACTCCCATCCTGTACATCAGCTCCCTGTCGAAGGATGCAGCCGTAGCACAGGCTGTAGGGAAACATACCGCATCGATGGAATCATATATCTCCGCATCGGTATTCTGATTATTCTCCTGCTTCCTGAGTCCGTGAGGTCCGTCACTCATAAAGATAGATGGTATACCCACCCTCTCTATGGCGTCCGTGGTCCACATATCCTTACCCGAAACCAGAAGTGCCTTCTCCTCAAGTGTCATTTCACTTATTATCTTTTTTATATCCATATTGCTACCCCTTTTTTTAGATTCTTTATTATTATAACATTACTCTGTCCCGATTTATATATTTTTGATATAATATATATTACTTTTTGGGGGTTGATTTTTATTATATTTTGGAGATTGATTTTATTTGTTTTCGAGGTTTGATTTATTATTGTTTTGAGGTATTTGTTTTAGGGCTATACGTATGAAAAAAGCAGAAGCCTGACATATGCCTCTTCCCAGGTTCCGCCGTAAATACATCCGGCGCCGCATTCGATAAGAGGTCTTGTTGAGCTGTATCTGTACGCTCCATCTTTACATGGGAATATGTAAAATGGAATCCCCAGCTCATTACATCTTTTCAGAAGGAACATAACCGAAGTCGGTCCGTCCCCCTCTGTATTCAGGGTGCTTGAGTGATACATGTTGTGAAGCACCGCCTTCACCCCCTCAAGATTTATCCTGTCATAATTCAGTCCCACATAAGGTCTGATGTAAAGGACGTTATCCTGAAGCATCCCGACATTTTTTATATTTATTATCTCACCGGATTCACTCTCAGTTTTTCTGTCTGAGTCTGAACCGAGCCAGGTCTCGTCCCACTCGTCCATAAGCTTATGATATTCTATCATGTCACTGCTGTAAAACTCTTCGGAATAATCAGCACATTCTTCAAGATGGGTTGCATGATGTACATAGGAAATACCATTCATATTTCTGAAGACAACATATACCCCTGCTCTGCCTTTTTCGTTCAGCCTCTTTATAAGTTCAACACTTTTCGTAAAATTATCTACGCCGTTGCTTTCCGGATCGGAAAGAATCCTGTGGGCACTAACCATCATTACAGGGCAGCCTGCATCCTTCATCAAGACTCCCATAAGTGCAGAGGTAAGATGCAGAGTATCTGTTCCGTGAAGGATCATGATACCGCTGTACTTACTGTAATCTATATTTTTAAGTGCTGCGATAAGCTGATTCCATTTATCTATAGTCATATTCTCACTGAGCGTGTTGATGGGAGATATGGATTCAAACTCTGTATCATCAAACTGATTTCCTTCTATTCCGTCAGGATTATTCCGGGCAGCATTTTCGCGATACATAGAAACAAGAGACAGCGATGCTGCCTCTGTGTTAAGATCATTCAGACCTGTTTCATTTTTAGAGGAACATATGGTCCCCCCTGTTGTTATAAGTAATATCATCAGATTTCTCCCACTTCCTTCAGATTCTCGATGCCCTTCGTCATACATCTTCTGTAAAGAATGATGTCAGCGATAACAAATATCACCAGCTCGATAGCCCCGGTTCCTACGGCACCAAAGGGCATAAGCATCGCCATAAAGTAAGCTCCGACTCCGAAGGCCGCTCCGACCGTCATGCATATGGCCATGCAGAAAAATGTATTATAATTTTCTCTCAGCGCCGAAAGGGCATCCTCCCACACCAGCTTGGGATTGATGGAATCCAGCAGCATTCCGAGATAAGTAACGAACCAGGCCACCGCTGCCATAAGCGGAACCATCACGATGATATGCAGAACAGGGAGCCCCACATATATGGCAAATCCCAGCATGAATGGGATGGTTCCCAGCATACTCCATATAAGGCTTATCCTTGCCTTCACATTCCACTGGGTCTTATAATCCACCGGGATGTATTTCATAAAATATATTCCCTCTCCCTCTCTGGAAAATGCATTGGAGCCCAGAGAATTCATAGATGCCATTATCAGAACTATGGACACGCTGAAAACAAGAACCACTGCATCATATCTCACAAGGTTTCCATTTCTCACATAATCAAAGTTCATTATCTTACCTGCCAGATAAACGAAAACAGGCCAGACAAATGTGATGGCAATACAGTTTGTGAAGAATACCGGTGTCCTTACCAGCATCCTCATCTCCTTTGAAAACAGTGACTTCGCAGGACTCTTCACTGCTGTGTTCTTATGAATATCCACCTGCTTTACATTTCCCGAAGCTCCCTCTCTGAGGCCTGTGATAGACTTCATATAGCAAACCTCGGAGATAAGAAGGAACACTGCAACAAATGCCACATTTACCAGCACGAAGCCGATAAAGCTCATGATATTTCCCGTGGCCATAAAGTCAGCCAGCATGGTAACCTGAGGGAAGATAACCTTCAGAACCTTGACAAATGCTATATCCGACGTTGCTATGTTCAGGATGAAATTCTCTATATCCACGTTGTCCAGGGAAAGAAGCGCCATGGCCATAAGGGCAAATATGATGAGCATTATCACCATGGATATCCTTCTGACCGCTTCCTTGCTTTTGATGATGGGAGTAAAGCTCATAAGGATTATTCCGATGATGGCACAGGCTGCCGTAGGGGCAACGGGAAGAAAGAATCCGCATATCAGCGCCAGTATCCACTGGAGAATATTCATTTTTACCGCAAGTCCAAAGCCTACCATACAGGAGAAAACGAGAATGGCTGTCATTATATTTTCCCCTATCAGCACCGCCGTAAATTTAGAGGCCGTTATCTCCATAGGTCTCAGGGGAAACGGAAGTATCCTCTCTATATCGGTGGAAAAATACAGTTCGTTAAAGACTACATTTATACCGAATATAACGATAAAGATAGAAATAAGACCGAACATCAGCTGCACGCCAAATGCAGCATGTCCGGCGTCTATCAGAGATTTTGTCATTAAATACGTGAAAAGCCCGGAGATGACTACCACCGGGATAAAGATGAAAAATATAGCAAATATAGACAGAACCACATTCTTTATCTTTCGGCCTCTGTCATTTGATTCATCCATGGAATTATTTTTTAAAAAAGCTTTTACCAGCACTCTGTATCTTTTCATAAGCCGCACCCTACTCTTCCCCGGTTATCTCAAGGAAAATGGTTTCCAGATCCTTACCGTCATGTGCAGCCTTCAGCTCATCCAAAGTTCCGTAAAAAGCTCTTTTTCCGTGAGAGATGATGATTACCTTATCGCAGAGTTTTTCAGCGACTTCAAGAACATGGGTAGAAAAAAGTACACTGTTCTTTTTGTCAGCATGCTCTCTCATCATTTTTTTCAGATTAAATGCAGCCTGTGGATCCAGTCCCACCATAGGCTCATCAAGTATCCATACCTCAGGACTATGAACCAGAGCAGCGATGACCATCATCTTCTGTCTCATACCATGAGAGTACCCGCTCATCTTTTCACCGAGAGAGTCCTTCATTCCGAAAACATCGGAAAAATACTCTATACGTTCCTTCCTTTCAGCCTCGGACACCTTATATATATCAGCCATGAAATTAACAAATTCCAGGCCTGTCATTTTGAGAAACATATCGGGATTATCGGAAATATATCCTATGATTTCCTTTGCGGCAAGTGCATTTTCCGCCATGTCATATTGATTTATCCTGATGCTTCCCGAATCAGGACGCAGTATTCCGGTAAGCATCTTGATGGTTGTGGTCTTTCCGGCACCATTGGGCCCGATAAAACCCACTATCTCACCATCACCTACAGTAAATGACAGATCATCAACTGCTTTTACCTTGTTGTTATACGTCTTACACAGATTCTTGATTTCAATCATAATACACCTCCTTGAAACCAAACCGGTCCTGTCTTAGAATCCATTTTATATCTCAACATCCCAGAATCCGCCAAGGGTTGCGAAGTAGTCATCCAGAGTTTCGGCACGTCTGATACATATTACGGAATTATCTTCTCTCAGAAGCAGCTCTGCAGACCAGAGACGGCCGTTATAGTTGTAGCCCATGGCAAAGCCGTGTGCACCTGTATCGTGAATACAAAGATAATCACCTATATCAATCTTCGGCAGCTTCCTGTCTACTGCAAACTTATCGTTATTCTCACAGAGAGAACCAACCACATCATAGGTCTCGGTTGCAGGAGCATCCTCCTTGCCAAGAACTGTCAGATGATGATATGAACCATACATGGCAGGTCTCATGAGGTTTGCTGCACATGCATCAACACCGATGTATTCCTTGTAAATATGCTTCTCATGAATCGCCTTTGTGATAAGGTGTCCATACGGAGCAAGCATAAATCTTCCCAGCTCTGTGAAGATAGCCGTATCACCCATTCCCGCAGGAACGAGAACCTCATCAAAGGCCTTATGAACGCCCTCTCCGATAGCGGCTATATCATTGGCCGGCTTGTCAGGCTCATAAGCGATTCCCACACCACCTGAAAGGTTAATGAAGCTGAGCTTAATTCCGGTCTTCTCCTTTATCTCCACTGCCAGCTTGAAAAGTATCTTTGCAAGAGCAGGATAGTATTCATTTGTTACTGTATTACTTGCGAGGAATGCATGTATTCCCAGCTCCTCGACACCAAGCGAACTCAGCCTTTTATATGCCTCGATGATCTGATCCTTTGTCATTCCGTACTTTGCTTCGCCGGGATTGTCCATAACCTGAACATCCTCCCTGCTTTCTCCCAGAGTGAAAACTCCACCCGGATTAAAACGGCATGACATACGCTTCGGAAGCTTTCTGCCATCCTCAAGCTTACCATCAAGAGCCTTAAGTACAAAGTCTATATGAGTTATATCATCAAGGTTTATGATGCCTCCGATCTCGGCACATTTTACAAACTCTTCGGCAGGTGTTTCATTTGACGAGAACATTACATCATAGCCTGTGATCCCGCTTTTCTCGGAAAGGATCAGCTCAGCCATAGATGAACAGTCAGTTCCGCAGCCCTCCTCATGAAGTATCTTCAGTATAGTAGGATTCGGGGTTGCCTTAACCGCAAAATACTCCTTGAAGCCCGGGTTCCAGGAAAATGCCTTATTCATAGCACGTGCGTTCTCCCTTATTCCCTTTTCATCATAGATGTGAAATGGAGTCGGATAGGTTTTTACGATTTCCTCAATCTGTTCTTTCGTTACAAATGGTGTCTTGCTCATTTTTTTTCCTCTTTTTTCTAAAACTTTTTTTCATTTATTATGGAACATTACCATGATATTACTTCGTGTCCGTCTTCGGTTACGAGTACCTGTATCTCCCACTGTGCTGACTGGGAGCCGTCTACGGTATAAACTGTCCAGTCGTTTTCTTCATCTACGAATACGTCAGGCTTGCCTGCGTTAACCATGGGCTCGATGGTGAACATCATACCTGGAGCCATGACCATATCGGTACCTCTGCGGGATACGTAGCTTACCCAGGGATCCTCATGGAATTCGATACCTACGCCGTGGCCGCCGATCTCTCTGACTACACTGTAGCCTGCAGCCTTGCAGTGATCATTGATGACCTGGCCCATATCTCCCAGGAAGCCCCAGGGCTTAACCTCTTCAAGTCCGAGATATATACTTTCCTTAACGGTCTCCACCAGTTTTTTATCTTCATCGGATACGTTTCCAAGCATAAACATACGGGATGAATCAGAGAAGTATCCGTTCAGTATAGTTGAACAGTCCACGTTTATTATATCGCCGTCCTGAAGTATCTCGTTTTCATCGGGAATTCCGTGACATACCGCATCATTCGCAGATGTACATACGCTCTTTGGGAAGCCCTCATAGTTAAGGGGTGCGGGGATGGCACCATGCTTCTCACAGACTTCATTTATTATGCGGTTGATATCCTCCGTGCTCATTCCGACACATATCTTATCGGCAACTACATCAAGACATTCAACATTAACCTTTGCACTCTCCTTGATAAGAGCTATCTGTTCAGGTGTCTTTATCATTTTATGCGTGGGAACCTTATGTCCCTGATTTGCAAGCATCTCTATCTTTCTGTCAAATGCTTCATGACATGCTTTGTATTTCTTTCCGCTGCCGCACCAGCACGGATCATTTCTTCCTATCTTCTTAGCCACTTTTTCGTCCTCTTTTACAATAATATAATCCACAACTTAACCGTTGTAAAAATCATCGGTAGATTCCGTGATTTTTACAACGGTTAAGTGTAACTTACTAAGCTATTATTGTCAAGAATTCTTCACAATCTCAGCAGCCTCGGCCACCTTCTTTTCTATAGCCTCAAAGTCGCCGGCCTCTATCATATCCTTCTTCACCATCCAGCTTCCGCCGCAGCAGAATATCTTATCAGACTTCAGATATTCAACTACATTCTGGGCATTTATTCCACCGGTAGGCATGAACTTTACCTTCGGGAATGCTGCACCTATGGCCTTGATCATCTTAAGGCCGCCTGAATTTTCGGCAGGGAAAAACTTAACGTGATCCAGTCCCAGATTTACGGCACTGATCAGCTCCGACGGTGTCATGATACCCGGACATACCGGAACATCTATCTCAAGACAGTGCTTTACAACTGCTTCGTCAAATCCCGGAGATACAATAAACTTCGCTCCGGCATTTACTGCTTTATCAACCTGCTCTACCGAGAGAACCGTTCCTGCACCCACAAGAATATCCGGATATTTCTCAGTCATTATTTTTATGGACTCTTCAGCCGCATCAGTTCTGAATGTTATCTCTGCTGCAGGAAGTCCGCCCTTCATAAGAGCATCCCCCAGTGGTTCAGCATCCTTCGCATCATTAAGTACCACAACCGGAATGATTCCGATCTCGGAAAGCTTTTTCAACATTTCCTCTGTTTTTGCACTGTTCATACCCCTACCTCCATATTTGTTTAATACTACTTACATCCTGTTCGAATATTTCCGAACTATTTTTTTATTTTCGTTGGATCCTTATGTGTAAATGCTCCGTTATGATTTCTGAGGAAGAAAAGAAGCGAGATAAATGAAGTCTTATAAAGAACAAATTCCTTCCTGTGAAGCATATCCAGTATCTCTTCCTCCGTTGCCCAGGCAACCTGCTCAACCTCGGAAGTCTGAAGCTGAAGCTTATCTATATCAACATCCATATTTATCGTATAGATATCATTGAAGCCCCCGTCAAAATAAATGGTCATGGCAGGGCGAATTCCTTCAAGATCGTAATATATTCCAACCTCTTCTCTCAGCTCCCTTGCTGCCGCCTGCTGGCTTGTGTCCCCCGCAAGCGCACTTCCGCCGGCTGTTATATCCCACATACCTGACCAGCCGTTTTTGAAGGGCTGTCTTTTCTGTATCAGCATCCTTCCGTCATTACCGAAGATACATACATGGACCACCAGCCTGTAATATCCCTCAGGAACCTTGTTTCCACGTTCCAATGTTTCGCCGGTTCTGTTTCTGTGAATGTCGTATAGATCAAATCTTTCCATATTATTCTCCTTTTCCTTGAATCATCGTCGAATCAGATGAATAAGAATATATGTTTCATTATATAATAATTTGTATTAAAATGACATAAGTGTCATAAGTCAAAATGCGTTCCTGTTCGCAGGAAAAGAAATATCTATCAGTTAGGATTACTTCATTATGAAAGACAAAAAACCGATCATCACATTTATCCTTGTGGGAATAAATGTACTTATATTCCTTATCGAATCTGCATACGGCAGTCCCGAAAGCACTGAGGTTGCTTTTAAATTCGGTGCACAGACCACGGACAGCATCCTTCAAAGCGGCCAGTGGTACAGACTGTTCACTGCCATGTTCATCCATTTCGGATTCGAACATCTTATGGGAAATATGATCGCACTTATTGCCATCGGCCAGTACGCCGAGGATTATTTCGGCAAAATAAAATATACCATCATCTATTTCGTATCCGGAATATGCGGCAATCTTCTTACCCTGCTAGTGGAAATGCACAGCAGCACAGCTTCCGTAAGTGCTGGTGCATCCGGGGCGATCTCCGGTATTCTTGCAACCCTGGTCATCTTCGCTCTGGATAAAAAGACAAGACAGATGTTTCCTATCCCGAGAGTTATCGTTGGAATCATTCTGATCCTTGTTCCAGGTCTTCTGGAGCCCGAAGTAAACTTTATCGCACATATCGGCGGCTTCGTAGCAGGACTTATCCTGTCATATACATTTTACTATTTTAAGGAATGCATGAAGCCCGCAAGATAAGCCTCTCTTCCGGCTGCTATGGCATTTCTGAAGGCCTGAGCCATAAGAGATTGATTCTCTGCGGTGGCAAGAGCTGTGTTTGCCATAACTGCGTCGCAGCCCATTTCCATGGCCTCACAGGCCTGGGATGGTCTTCCTATTCCCGCATCAACTATGATGGGAACCGATATCTCCTGAATAAGTACCTGTATAAAATCTCTGGTCTGAAGTCCCTTGTTTGAACCACTGGGTGAAGCAAGAGGCATGAGAGCCACCGCTCCGGCACTTACCAGATTCTTGCAGAGTGACAGGCTTGGATAGATGTAGGGCATGACCTGAAAACCCTCTCCCGCAAGTATCTCAGTAGCCTTGATGGTTTCCTTGTTATCAGGAAGAAGGTACTTTGAGTCATTCATAATCTCTATCTTTATCAGGTCGCCAAGTCCCTTTTCTCTGGCTCTTCTCGCCATGGATATAGCTTCCTCGGCATTAGTTGCACCAAGAGTATTCGGAAGGATCTTGACTCCTTCGGGAATATATTTTAAAGCATTGTCCTTTGCTCCCAGGGTTTTCACCGCTACGGAAATAAGCTCTGCTCCGGCATCTTCAATTGCTGTCTTTATCAGCTCCTCAGTATACTGCGCCGTTTTTCCCGACCCCAGGAAAAAACGGGAATCGAAGCTGTAGTTTCCGATTATAAGTTTGTCATCTCCCATATATCTTCTCCAATATTATAAGATTCTTCGGGCTGAAGCCCTCAGAATGACACGTCACTATTAAATGTTCCTCACCATGTCCAATCGATCAAGAAGCATAGTGTAAAACTCCTCCACTCTTTCCCGGCTTACCTCACGGCCGGATTCAAGATAGGTAACCTTTCCATATGCATTTTCACGGGTATCCTTCGATCCCGAATTCGTCTCTGAATTCTGCTCCGGATGCGTCTCTGAATTCTGTTCTGGATTCATCTGTAGATTCAGAAGACTTGCAATACGTCTTACTGTTCCTTCATTTCCGTCTATAAATGTAATCTTACTTTGAAACGCCTTCCTGATGGCAGGCTTAAAATAATTAAAGTGCGTACATCCAAGAACCACCACGCTGTATCTGTCTTTTTCAAATACAGCCAGCTGCTCTTCGATATAATCCTCCACCTCCTGAGTATCGAATACTCCTGCCTCGGCAAATCTCACCAGACCGGGCATGGGAAGCAGATCAACCTTATGCTCCTTATCAACTTTTTCAAGAAGAGTACGGAGCTTGTTCTCTCTGATGGTTACAGGAGTAGCCATCACCAGAACTCTTCCCCCCTTCTTGGACGACCCCTCCACAGCAGGTTTTACCGCAGGCTCCATACCGATAATGGGTATATCATACTTACTTCTTACATGAGACGCAGCCACTGCCGTAGCAGTATTGCATGCGATCACTACAGCCTGCACTCCTCTGTCACAGAGGTCCTTTACTATTCCGTCCACATATTCGGTTATTTCTTCCGGATCCTTTATACCGTATGGTACGTGATCCGTATCCGCATAAAACAGATATTCTTCATCCGGCAGTCTGTGAAGTGCTTCACTGAGCACAGACAAACCGCCTATACCGGAATCGAATATACCTATTTTCATTTTTTATCTCCTTTTACACATTTTCCCCTCTACGATAAAAGCCCAGAAGTCATACCCCACTTGACTTCTGGACTTTTGGAGGAAAAATTATGATAAAACACTAAAAATCTTATTCAACGAACCTTTCGTTCGATACAAGTACATTCTAACATAAGTTTCTCGGAAATACAACAAAAAATATACATTTTTAACAAAAAATTGAAAAAAGTATCCGAAAATCCAGAATTTATCGTTATCTTATGTAAACTATCATGGTGCTACCCGAGCTTTCCACCTTAAGATCCTTTATTCCGTAAATAAACTTTGACAAAGTTGCATATCCGAATTCCTTTGCATTAAACTTCGGAAACTCATCATGTATCTTCTGTCCGAGATATCCCAGTTCGATACCCTTCGTTCCTGCAGCAGCAACTGTATCGATGGTAAATCTTTTAACATTTTTCTTCATATCCTTATCGGTATGAAGTGCAACAAAAACCGTGCTGTTTTTCTTCTTTATATCAAAACCTGCGGTCTCATCGATAAATGTGGAAAGGGAACTGTATCCGTAATTTCTGACATCGAAATCGGAATACTTCTTCTGAAGTCTGCTTCCTATCTCTCCGAGACCTGTTTCTCTTCCCCTGTTATCATTTTCAGTAATGATCTCAATGATATCATTTTCGATAACCTGCTGGGAGATAACATTTTCAGCCTGCTTCTTTCTCTTTCTTCCGGCACTTCCCTTGGAACTTCCGGCTTCATCAAGACTCTGATCAAGCAGAAGTTCAAGATCTGTAAAAACCGTACAGGCCGCTCTGAATGAACGGGGAGTTTTATTTTCTCCCATTCCTATAACATGCATTCCCGACTCACGAAGTCTGCTGGCAAGTCTGGTAAAATCACCGTCGCTTGACACTATGCAGAAGCCGTCAACACTATGGGTATAAAGAATATCCATAGCATCTATAATAAGTGTGGAATCAGTTGCATTTTTTCCAACCGTATTTCTGAACTGCTGTATGGGTGTGATAGAATTCTCCATCAGCTCCTTCTTCCACTTCGTGGCCTGTGATGATGTCCAGTCACCGTAGATCCTTTTATAGGTTACAACTCCGTACTTAGTCATTTCGTCCAGAATACTTGTTATATATTTGGATGATATATTGTCTGAATCAATCAAAACTGCATATCTTTTATCTTCCATTTATTCCTTCCCCATATTATATTTACACTTCATCCGTCAGCCTTCGGCTGACACCTTCACCTCAATGATAAGGCTTACTCATCGTCTGCAAAAATCAGCGGTATATCCTGAAGAACGCCCTCTTTCTGCTTATGCTTCTCTCTGATGGATCCCGATTCTTCATACTCATTTATCTTATTTGCGTCCCTTTCTCCGGTTCTGTCATTGGAATATGCACCGATGTTTTTATACTGTCTGTAAACATCCAGTGTGGTTTCGGAAAGGGACTTATGCATCTGATAACGACGCATTTCTTCATTATCTCCGATGAGAATTGCTCTGACTGCTGACTTATATACGGCTCTTTTTGCTTCATCCGAAGAAAGACCGTAATTATCCTTCAGCTCTTCTCTGATAATTTTTAAATAATCCTCAATATAATCCGGTATGCCCGCCATCTTTGTCACCTCTGTTAAAACAAAAAATACTACTCAAAATCAAATGTATAATCAAGACCCAGCTCATCTCTGATCTTTATAATATCCTTCTGTACAGCCTCTCCCACAGGAACTCCCTTGTCCTTTCTGAAGAGCCACATATCATATTCCTTTTCTCCTGCGGTATATATCCTGTCCTCTCCCGGTGCTTTCTTTGAAGCACGAAGCTCGCGGCAGATATCTCCGGCTATCTTCTTGAATTCTTCTCTTCCCATAAATGCTTCCGGATCCACAACAAAGAAGAAATGTCCCAGTCCATACATACGTGATTTTCCGTTTTCATCTATACCGGAAAGAGCCTTCATAAATCTTCCGCCCGAAAGAGCAGCTGAAAGGATTTCAACTACAGTTGCATATCCGTAGCCTTTATAACCTGCGAGTTCATCACCTATTCCTCCCAGCGGAGCCAGTGCTGCAGTTCCCGCAACAAGATCCTTAAGTATCTGCTCACTGTCGGTAAGCGCCTCTCCGTCCTTTGAAACTACAGTACCTGCAGGTGTAGGCTTTCCTTCTCTTGCATAATACTCTATCCTTCCTCTTTGAACGATGGAAGTTGCACAGTCAAGACAGAAATCAAATTCCTCATCGGTAGGAATTGAAAAGGTAAGGGGATTTGTTCCCAGCATATTTTCAACTCCGAATGTGGGAGCTATGGAAGGACGCGCATTTGTTCCCGTTATTCCTACCATGCCCTTCTTTGAAGCCATGGAGGTCCAGTATCCCGCTATTCCGTAGTGAGTGGAATTTCTGATGGCACCCCCTGCCATACCGCAGGTCTCTGCCTTCTCTATCAGCTTCTCCATCATTCTGTAGCTGGCTACCATTCCCATACCGTCATGAGCATCCATAACCAGCGTGGTAGGAGTTTCCTTTATTATTTCCGTCTCAGTTACGGGAAGCAGTGTTCCCTTAACTATCCTGTCTATGTAAATGGGCTTAAACCTGTTACATCCGTGGCTCTCGATCCCGCGTCTGTCTGACTCAAGCAGAACATCCGCAACTATCTTTGCATCCTCCTCGGGAACACCATATCCCTTAAATGCATCTATCATAAAGCTGTTCATTAAGTCCCATGCAACAAATGGTCTGGTTTCAACTATATTTCCCATACAAGACCTCCTTATTCTATAAATGGGAACCGGCTTCCCGATTCCCACTTATATATACATTAGTCCTCTTTTGTAAGCGCACCTGCTGTTGTATCTTCAACCATATCCTCACGAAGAAGTGTGATAAGGTCATCATCATTGATGTTCTCATCAGCGATGATACGTGTTGCCTGTCTGTCTACACAACGCTCAAAATAGTTACGAACGAGACGGGCATTTGCGAAGTTATCTTTCTTCTGCTCTGACATACCTCTCAGATATGTCTCTGCAACATCAGCAGCACTCTGAGTAAGTATGTAATCATTTGATTTACACATATACTTGAAGATCTCCATCAGCTCGCCGCTGTTGTAATCCGGGAAGTATATGTACTTATTAAATCTGGACTTGAGACCGGGGTTGGACTCGATGAACTCTGTCATCTCGTTTGTATATCCGGCAACGATAACGATGAAGTCATCACGATCGTCCTCCATACGTTTCAGAAGAGTATCGATAGCCTCCTGACCATAGTCTCCTGAATCCTTCTTATGTGTCAGTGTGTATGCCTCATCGATAAAGAGGATACCACCGATCGCACGGTTGATAACATTTGTTGTCTTCAGAGCTGTACCACCGGCAAAGTGGTCAACCAGTCCTGAACGGTCAACCTCTATGAACTGACCCTTACTAACAAGTCCCAGCTGCTTATATATCTTTGCGAGAAGACGTGCGATAGTTGTCTTACCTGTACCGGGGTTACCGGTAAATACCAGGTGGAATGACATCTCAACTCGCTTGTAGCCTCTCATCTCACGAAGCTTACGAACTTTGATGATGTTGATGAGGTGCATAACGTCTTCCTTAACGGAACCAAGTCCGATAAGTGCCTGCAGCTCATAAACAAGCTCATCAAGTGACTTATCAATCTCTTCAGCCTCATCCTTACGGCCTCTTCTTCCGCCGACACGTCCTTCACCACGTTTGAATACCTTGGTTTCATCATCCTCTTCCTTCTTGAAGTTCAGGAACTCGGATACGTCTGTTGCAGCCTTCTTCTGGATATTTCTTCCGGAAATACCGATAGCCTTCTTGGATACAAATTCACCGGTCTTCTCATCGAAAGAGGTGATGGTCTCCATATCGGGATTTGCTGTATTTGAGAATGTTGCAGTTCCCTTCATATGCTCAGGCATATCTGATGATTTAAGCACGCTTGTATTCTGGGATGTTACTATACCAGCACTGTTAAGGGTACCGTTAAGAACTCCGATATAGTCCTTTAATGTCTGTCTTGTAGCATCCTTAACTTTATCATAGGCAATAAAACCTTCACCCAGTTTTCTGAAGGTATCAACTACAAACTTGGATCTCGCAACGTTAGAGTTTGACATCTGCATCTCAGGATTGCGATCAGCCTGTACAAAATAAGTAAGTGATTTTGGAGCCTCTGTAAGGAATCTTGTGTCAGCACATTTTGATTCAACAAGTGCCAGGAATTTGTCTTCTGACAAGATCATACGAAGATTTGTCTTTATATACTCCATCTGATCCGCGAAATTATCATTTCCCGGTTCATAAAGAAATCCAAGGAATACCATCATGTCGTATCTCAGAAGATCCTTTAACTGCATCTTCGAGTCGCTTGGGAATATACTTGGATTGTTTTGTATCTCATCAGCATAAGAGATACATTCCGAAATCATGTTCTGAATATTTTTTATTACCATTTTTCTACCACACCCGTACATTATATTTGGCGCCATAACTGACGCAAAGCTATTATATCATAAAATATTTTTCATGTCATCAGATGAATATACAGATTTCTATGTATTTTTTTCTCTTTTAATCCGTAGGTCTCTGATAGAATCTGCCCATGACTCTTTCCGTTTTCAGTACATTTACAAAAGCCTCGGGATCCGTCTTTTTCACACTGTTTATAACCTTTCCCGACTCCGCCGCCGACACAACGGAATATACAACATTTCTCTCGCAATGCTCATAGGAGCCTTCACCTTCTATAATGGTCGCTCCGTGATTACTGATCTCGGCTATAACATCGCATATCTCCCTGGGCTTATTTGTTATAACAAACAGAGTTGCCTTCTGATATTTCCTGTAAAGAATCCTGATGGCCATTGTGGATGCAAACTGAAATATGATGGAATAGAGAGCCTTGTCCCAGTCAAATATGATACCCGCCACGGTAAGGATCATTCCGTTAATTATCAGGGTGATATTGAAGGAATCCACTCCCCTTCTTTCCGAAAGGAATATGGCTATAAAGTCCGTTCCGCCGCTGGTACTGTCCATAAGAAGACAGAGGCTTATGGCCGCTCCGTTTATCAGGCCTCCGAAAATGCTTATAAGCATTATATCCTTCGTGATGACTATGGAAGGAAGCACATCTGTCAGCACACTTGTGAGAACGATAACCCAGCATGAAAGCATGGTAAATTTTTTTCCGATAAACTTAAAGCCGATATAAATGGGAATGGCATTTATCAGAAGATTGATCAAAGTGTAGGACACCTTTATACCGCCGTAGGTAAGAAAGCTGTCCTGAATAAGCAGAGTCAGACCACTGGCTCCACCGGGCAGAAGGCCGCCTGTATGCACAAAGGTATTGATATTTACTGCCATCACAAAGGATGCCAGCGAACAAACTACAAGTCTGAATATAAGATTAAATACCTTGTTATCCTTCATCATGCAATAAACTCCTCAAATTCTTTCACAGGCATAGGCTTTTTCTTCTTTCATTTTCCCATCTCACAAAGGCAACTCCCATGATTATCACATATCCGATAACGCTGTATAAAACAGGAATCTCTCCCAGGAACAGCACTCCCCATAATGCTGCAAAAATAACCTGAAGATAATCAAATACCGAGAGCTTCTTTGCCGGGGCGTATTTGTAGGCTGTTGTTATTGAGAACTGTCCCAGTGCCGCCGAAAGACCTGCCATGATCATTATAAGCAGCTGCTTATTTGTCATGGGAACATAATTAAAGATCACAAAGGGCAGCGTCAGCAGACATGAAAACAGCGAGAAGCAGATAACTATCACCGGAGTCTTCGCGCCCTTTCCGGTGGCACGTCTTACAAAAACATATGCGGTTCCCGCACCGAATCCGCCATACAGTCCTATAAGCGCCGGAATCAGCGACATATTACTACCCGTAGGTCTGATGATAAACAGTGCTCCGAGAAATGCAATTATAGTTGCATATATATCCATCCTGGAAGGTTTTTCCTTAAGAAGGGGTATGGAAAGAATTATGGCATAGAACGGGGACAGCTTATTCAGCATATTCGAATCAGCCAGAAGCAGTCTGTCAATGGCATAAAAGTTCGCTATCATTCCCGTCGTTCCGAAAAGACATCTGAAAAGAATATCACTTCTGTATCCCTTTGCGAGAACAAACTTTTCTTTTTTTATCAGCAGTGTTGCAACTGCGATAATAAGTGCAAAAGCATTTCTGAAAAATGCTTTCTGCATGGTGGGAAGATCCCCTGCAAGGCGCACGAAAAATGTCATGAGTGAAAAGCCCACCCCCGCAAGTGTTATATATACTATTCCTTTTAAATTACTCTTCATAAAAATGCCATTTCCTTAAAAAAGATTACCTAAAAATCATATCACAATCCGTCAATCAGTGGTATAATATTATAAACATCTTTAGTGGTGTAAAGCAAAAAACAAACTGTTCAAAACCGGGAGAAGGTAACTATGAGCAAAAGAAAAACTATCGGTGTACTCATCGGGGGGATAATGGATGAGTTTACCGAACCCGTTATAAAGGGAATTATTTCCGAGTCCCTGAGGGACGATCTGAATATAATAGTTATCCCCATCAAATATATCAATCGTGATATGGAAGGTTTATCCGATATATACGAATATCAGTACCAGACAAGTCTGGCAAGCATCAACGCCGAAAACATTGACGTTCTTATTGTTGCGGCCGACTGTATAGGCTGTCTCACTTCAGAGGAAAATGTGAAAGCATTTATGGCAGATCTGAAGTCAAGAAACATCCCTATCATTCTGGCTGCTTCCAAGATAGATAACTGTCCTAACGTTGTATTTGATAACAAGACAGGTATCATCGACGGTATAACATACCTGGTTGAAGAACTGGGCATAAAGAATATCTGTATGCTCAAGTCCATCGATCATAATGCGGATGTTTCGGAAAGATACTCGACCTTCCTTGAAATGATGGAATATTACAAGCTCGAAGTAAAGCCCGAAAATGTTATCTCCACGAAGCTTTCAACCGACTGCTGCAAGGATGACTGCAGAAAGCTGCTGGATCAGAATCCTGATGTAGAGGCTGTTGTCTGCGTTAATGATGCAGTGGCCATCGGTCTTTACGATGTAATGAAGGAGCGTGGACTTGTACCGGGAAAAGATATTAAGATCATGGGCTTCGATAACTCCATCAACGGAAGTATGATCACGCCTTCACTTACCACGGTAGATGCTGATGCACTTGAGATAGGCCGACAGGTCATAAGACTTTCCAGGCTGGTTTTAGACGGCTGGGATGTGGGAAACAAAACCGTACCTACACGTTTTATTCTCAGAGATTCCTTCGGTTCATTTCTTGACAGAGAAAATGTGGATCAGAGGATCCTGGATAAAGCTTATATAGACAGATATTTCCACCGCATTTTCTTTAAATTTGAGAACATATCGAAGAAGGACGATTTCCCCATATTCATCATGTTCAAAACCATCATGAATATCATCATCGACTATGTAAATGATAAAGAGTATAACGCCGACAGAGTCACATTTCTGAAAAGCAAGGTAGATGAATTCTTCATGCTTGGATCTCTGAATTATACAGATGCCGATGTACTTATATCATATGTTAACAGAGTCAGGGTGGCAGTGCTGGAAAGATTTGACAAGCCCGAACGTCGTATCCAAGCTTATGAGACCTATGCAAAGATACTTGAGAAGATAGCAGAAGCTTCGAACGAAGCCTCCTATGATTACAAATCAGTTATGAACGAATCACTTCTTTCCTTTGAGAATCTTGTTGATGACACCCTTGCAGATGAAGGCGGAAGCGAAAACAGCTATAATAATATCCTGCATAATCTCAAGACCCGCGGCATCAAAAATGCTTACGTATATATCTATGATAATCCTGTAAAACGTAAACAGTATGATCCATTTACGATTCCGGATACCAGCCTTATGGCTGCCATGTCTGACGGAGAGATCCTTGATATACCTCAGGAGAGCAGGCATATCACAGTGGAGGAGCTTTTTGAAAATGAATTCATGACAGATAAAAAGCACACCATGGTTCTTATGCCTCTGTATTTCAGAGATACATTATACGGAAGTGTTCTGTATGACCTGACGGATATTTCATTCAAAAGCGGAGATCTGCTGGCAAATGAGTATTCCACAGTTGCAAGAGTTATTGATATGTTGAATAAATGATCCGTCACCTATTCAAATAATTAAAATGTTACATACAAAAACAGCCACACGACTATCGTGTGACTGTTTTTTTCTGCGTGCTAGAGGATTCGAACCCCCGACCTTTTGGTCCGTAGCCAAACGCTCTATCCAGCTGAGCTAAGCACGCGTTTCTTCGCTGCCTTTGAAACAGCGAAGCTAATAATACACTTTATCATTCAAATTGTCAAGCATTATCATTTATATATCATACAACAATATCTTATATATATCATACGACAACATCATAAATATATTATACGACAATCCTTGTATAATTCATATTAAGGAGATACTGATATTCAACAGACTTTGACAACCTCTTTATCAATTCATAGTTATCCGTTGTAAGCTTCTGAACATCCTTATCCTCATCCAGCGCTATACATTCTCCGGTATCCAGCATCATGAAAAATACTTCGTCTTTGGTAAATTTTACGATTATCTGAATAAGGAGTTTATCATTTTTCTGCGACTGCTTTGCATAGGCGGCCATTTCTTCCATACAAAGGCTGGCCCTGTTTGCCACACGAAGCGGGAAGTCGTTTTCCTGTGCATAGTTTCGAATATACCTGGAGGCTTCTATCGCTTCCTCCGCCTTAACTGTCATATAAAGAGTCTTTGAATTCGGATCATCATTTTCCTTATCCTTTTGAATCCATCCCAGGTATCTCCGGATATAAACCGTCAGGATCATAATATTCATAACTGTATATGAAAACCATATCCATGCAGGGCCTATAACACTTCCGAAGATATATGCAAAAAGCGGAAGGGTGGCATTTCCCACAACCGTAAGTGTGGTTGCGAATTTGGTATCCTTTCGATTTGAAAAATAAAGCAGAAATACAGAATTAATTCCGGAAAAAATAAAGTTTATTCCGTAAATCCTGAGTGAGCTGATTCCCAGATCAGTCGGATCCTTTACACCATGTATCGAGAAGAATAACCAGGGAATCAGTTCTATAATGACTGTGGCTATTCCTATCAGGATAATACACATATTAAGACACTGTTTCACAAGAATCCTGAGACCCCGGGTATCATTTGCTCCCGACAGAAGACCGGCTAACGGACGCATAGAACCGACTACACCGGATATAAAAATATATACAAGAGTATAGCAGAAGGTACAGACTCCCCTGATAGCTCCACCATCATCAGGCATATAGCTCAGAACAATATGCATGAACAGATAAGCCTGAATCGTACTCATTACGGAATATGAACATTCGGGAAGTCCACACGTAAGAATGGTCTTAATATCCTCTCCGGTTCCCTTTACTCCACCGGAGTTATAAACATCTGTTTTCTTTATCAGGAAAATAACGGTTATAATACATCTGACAATACTTGCAACTGCCGTTCCGTATCCTGCTCCGGCTACTCCCATCTTAAATACACCTACAAACAGAAGGTCGAATACAAGATTCACAATACCCTCTGTAACCGCCAGAGCCGCCAGAATTTTCATCTTTCCTATGATCTGCAGCTGGTAGACTCCAACCGTTGAAACAAGTCCGAAAGGCGTGGTTAGCATAATACCTATAGAATACGCCCATGTCATATCCAGAAGCTCGCCCTTAAGATGATAAGAATCTATAATAAAATAAAATGCAGGAATCTGAAGAAGAGATATGATCACCGCAACGATAAGCATCAGCTTTAAACCCGCATTCTTCAGCCTTCTGAGAGCCATCTGGTCACCCTTACCCATCTGCCTGGATATACTTGTGGATATTCCGGTTGCCACCAGAATAGAAGCTATACCCAGAAATGATACAGCAGGATAAATAACGTTAACAGATGACAGTGCATTTTCGTTAACCAGATTTCCGACTACCAGACCATCTACCGTTACCAGAAGCAGAACCGAAAGGTTTGTAACCATCATTGCCGGCAGATATTCGATCAGCTTCTTTTTTGTCAGCTGACCGTCACGGGAATATTTTTCATTATTATCGACTTCATGGTCAGAGGCTATAAATACATCTTTAAGTTTTGATTTTGTACTTTCTATATTCATATGTCTTCCCTCTTTTACTGACTTTTAACACTTACATGTAATTGTACCACATCCTGTCCTTAGCCGCTATACAAAACAAAAGCGAAGAACACTAACAGACAAGCATTCTCCGCTTTTTTCTTAATTCATTACCGGGCTATACAACCTTTACTTCAGCCACTTTGCTGTACAGATCACCGGGATATTTATCGGTGAGAATTACCGTTCCTCCGAAATCTGCAAATGTAACCGCAGATGATTTCCCGAACTTATCATGATCCGCAAGTATATACCTTTGTCCGGCCATGGTATTCTCTATGGCAACCCTTTTGATAAGTGCCTCACGAACATCCGGCGTGGTATATCCCAGCTTCATGTTGACTCCATTTGTTCCGAAAAATCCTTTTGTAAAATGGTATTTCTGGATATGCAGTATGGCATCCGCTCCCACGATGGCCTCGGTATTTTCCTTCAGCTCTCCGCCGATGAGCAGCACCTTCAGCCCCTTCCGGACCAGATCCTTTGCATGGGCGACTGCATTTGTCACATAGGTGGCATTTTTCTCCTTTATATAGCCTGTCATATATTCAGTTGTTGTTCCGGAATCCAGATAAACATAGTCTCCCGGTATGATAAGGGAAGCAGCATATTCAGCTATCCTGAGCTTTTCCTCTCTGTTCATCG
>CACZLA010000018.1 GCA_902781895.1 uncultured Lachnospiraceae bacterium | reverse complement strand
ACCCTTTCAACAGCCTATTTCAAGTGCCTCCGGCAACAATTTCTGTCATTTCCTTTGATTTTGTTGCTTTTTCACCCTTTCAACAGCCTATTTCAAGTGCCTCCGGCAACAATTTCGGCCATTTCCTTTATTTTTGTTGCTTTTTCACCCTTTCAACAGCCTATTTCAAGTGCCTCCGGCAACAATTTCGGCCATTTCACTAATTTTTGTTGCTTTTACTCCCTCTCAGACGTCAACACCAAGTGCCTCCGGCAACAATTTTAGCCATTTCCTTTATTATTGTTGCTTTAACAAAAGATTGCTTTAACTATAGATTGCTTTAACAAAAGATTGCTTTAACTATAGATTGACAATCAAACTCTTATGCTTCTCCCATTCCAACAAATAATTTTACTCTTCTGTTGTTATCTCAATCCCCAGCTCCTTCAGCTGGATCTCATCAACTACGTTCGGGGCTTCACACATAAGATCGGATGCATCCTTTACCTTAGGGAATGCCATAACGTCACGGATGGAGTCTGCCTGGCACATAAGCATAAGCAGTCTATCGAGACCATAGGCAAGTCCTGCGTGTGGCGGTACTCCGTACTTAAATGCTGTAAGCAGGAATCCGAACTTGTCGTTTGCATCCTCTTTCTCAAGTCCGATAGTCTTGAACATAAGCTCCTGTATATCATCCTGATGGATACGGACTGAACCGCCTCCCAGCTCTACACCGTTAAGAACGATGTCGTATGCCTTGGCACGTACTGCCCCCGGATCAGACTCGATCTTGTCCAGGTCTTCCTCCATAGGCATGGTAAATGGATGATGCATGGCAACGAATCTTTCCTCTTCCTCGCTCCACTCAAGAAGCGGGAACTCTGTGATCCATACAAATCTGAAATCGTCTTTTCTTGTAAGTCCCATCTGGTCAGCCAAATGGCATCTCAGGGCACCAAGTGTTTCAAGCACCAGTTTTTTCTTGGTATCTGCAAGGATCAGAATAAGGTCGCCGTTCTTTGCTCCGGTCTTTTCCTTTATTGCTGCAAGCTCTTCCTCTGTCATGAACTTTGCAAAGGAGCACTTCTCCTCGCCCTCAGGACTGATATTGATATAAGCAAGTCCCTTCATTCCATAGCCCTTTACAAACTCTGTCAGGGCATCCAGCTTCTTGCGGGCCATTCCGCCCATACCTTCTGCATTGATGGCACGAACCGCACCACCTGCATCAAGAGCTGACTTAAATACTACAAACTCTGTATCCTTAACCGCATCAGCGATGTCTGTAAGCTCCATTCCGAATCTCAGGTCCGGCTTATCGGAACCAAATCTGTCCATAGCCTCTGCCCATGTCATTCTCTGGATAGGAAGCTGCACGTCAACGCCTATCGCATCCTTGAACATTCTCTGGATCAGACGCTCATTTACATCCATTACATCATTTTCATCTACGAAGCTGAGCTCCATATCTATCTGTGTGAACTCCGGCTGTCTGTCTGCACGAAGATCCTCGTCACGGAAGCACTTTGCTATCTGGAAATATCTGTCGTAGCCTGAGCACATCAGAAGCTGCTTGAACAACTGCGGTGACTGAGGCAGTGCGTAGAAATTTCCGGGATGCACACGGCTCGGTACGAGATAATCACGGGCACCCTCAGGTGTTGATTTACAAAGAATAGGTGTCTCTATCTCAAGGAAACCTTCATCCGCAAGAAATGCACGAACTGTAGTAGTAACCTTACTTCTGAGAATAATATTCTTCTGGATATCAGGACGTCTCAGATCAAGGAAACGATACTTAAGACGGATATCCTCTTTAGTCTGAAGATTTTCCTCAACAGGAAATGGAGGAGTCTCTGCCTCTGAAAGAATTCTGATAGAATCGGCAATTATCTCCAGCTCACCTGTCACAAGATTCTCATTTACACCACCGGCTCTCTTCTGAAGCTTTCCGGTAACTGCAATAACATACTCCGCATGAAGACGTCCTGCTTTTTCAAAGCCCTCAGCTCCAACAGTCTCCTCTTCAAATATTATCTGAACGATACCGCTTCTGTCTCTGAGATCCGTAAATACGATACCACCCTTGTTACGACTCTTCTGGACCCAGCCCATCACTGTAACTGTACTTCCAATCTCTGCGTTTACAACCTCTGCACATCTGTGGGTCCTCTTCAGACCCTGCATACTCTCTGCCATAATTCTTCCTCTTCCTTACTATAATATTCTTCACTTTGCTCAGAATGACACGTCTTTATTTTCCGTCCCAGTATCCGGTTTCCAAAAAGTGATACTTAACTCCGTCGATCCAAAGTGACTGATCCTGCGGATACCAGCCTATGCCATCCTCATACCACCAGCCATTAGCATCCTTCAACCAGCGACCGCCAAAATAATGCATATCCCAGGCACCGTCCGCGCCAAGCCAGCAGCCATCTCTGTACTCCGAATAATCCATGTACCCGTCCTCTGTGAAATAATACCACTTGCCGTCAATCTTCTGCCACTGAGCCTTAGCATACCAGCCCTTAGTGTCTTCAATCCACCAGCCCTTGGCATTCTGTTTCCAGCTCATGATTCCGTCATATGTCTGAGTACCATCGGCATTATACCATTTCCCGTCTACCCACTCATTACTGTAATCAGTCTTTCCGGGATCCGGTTCAGGCTCAGGCTCCGGAGAATCTTCTTCCCACTGAGCTGTTAAGATTATCTCTGTAGATTCTTTAGGTTCTAACAGTTTTTCAGTTACCGGAGTGATCGTATACTCAGTTCCGTTTTCGTATACTGTTCCGGTGGACTCATCCTTCCATCCAACAAACTTATAACCTTCCATACTGAGAGGAGCTACATAAAAATCATTTTCCGTAAATATATCTATACCATTTATGATTCCAAGCTTTACAGTGAAAGGCTTTTTCTCAAATGTACCAAAGTTTTCAAAATCCGTTTCCCATTTTGATGTCGGATAACTCTTCGGAGAAAGTGTAGTTCCGTTAAAATTATAAACAATATTGAAAAACTCTGCATATTCATATGCTACATTAAAATTTTTAGGTCCTTCAAGCTTTACCACTTTTCCCGTTTTGTATATCGTATCCTTATTTGGATCCGGCTTTACTATCGGGTCCCAGGTCGCCGTCATTCCATATCCGTATATTTTGAGATTTTTTGCCTGATCTTTATCCAGACCCACATCATCGATAGAGAATTTTTTTATCTTATACTTTTTGCTTTCGGCAACATTAACCCTGTCCTTAATCTGTGACACTAACACTCCATCAACATTAAAGAAATTGTAGACGTTTTCAAATAATCTATCAACATAAATCGTCAGCGTCTTATCCTTTGTGGGGATTTCATCTATCCTCTCTACGTCTGTCACATCTACTCCGTCATATTCAGCCTTGACAAGCTCAGAGCCAAATCCGGTGACGGTCATCGAATTAAATGAACTGATGTCTATATGAACATAACCCTCTTCATCTTTTTCAGCAGTATAATCTATTTCTTCATACTTTCCATCATACTTACTATATATGTGTACTGTAACATTATACTCCTGCTCGTCTGAGCCTTCTCCTTCGGCATTTACCGCAAATGGAATAGCCATGACCGCGAAAAGAACCGCCAAAACCATAACGATATATTTCATGATACTAGTTTTTTTAATTCTCATAGCGAACCTCTTTTCCTTATCGTTTCTGAAAATCTTTTATCACTCGTTCTCTGATTAATAATCGCTTTCTATGAACAATATTTCTGTTTCTGATCAATAATCTCTATCTTTAAAAAACTCCGTTATTTCGGTATAACCCTCTTCCTGAAGCTTATCCTTCTGGAACTTCTTATTCTTTTTCATTATGGAAATGTTAACTATAGTTCCGCTGTTTCTTTCTTCTTTCGCCATTTCCATTATCTTTCCAAGCTTATCTGCAGGCATTCCCTTTTCTATAAGATAAGCCTTCTTTGAGCCACTGCCCGGAACCTGGAAATCCGACTCGAGAAGAAGCATTATTATTCTCTCAAATCCTATAGAGAATCCCACTGCAGGGGTTGACTGACCGGTGAACTTTCCAATCATCTCATCATAACGTCCGCCTCCGCCCACAGATCCGCCGTATTCATCCATGGATATTTCAAATATAGGACCTGTGTAGTAAGACATACCTCTTACAAGTGTAGGATCGAACTTCACTGAGAAGTCAGCTGCCTTGGCTCCCTCAACACTTGTGATAATGGTCTCAAGATTTTCGGACACCTCTTCGTCCAGATAATCTCCCAGCTCATCCTTTATATATCTGATGGCCTTTATTGAATCATCGGAAATGGAATCCTTCCCGGCAGATGACTCTTCATCACCAACAAGCTCTCCATACATTCCGAGATACTTTTCAACCTTTCCGGCTTCATAGCCTTCCTTCAGGAGTTCTTCCTTAACTCCTTCAAGACCTATCTTGTCCATCTTATCAAGTATTATAAATACTGTATCGTAGTCCTTCTCATCAAATCCGCTGTAGGATGCCATAGCTTTAAGTATCCTGCGGTCATTTATTCTGATAGTAAACTTTTTAAAATCCAGTTTACCGAGGAGAGTTGTGGTCGCAAGTATCAGCTCTATCTCGGCAATGATTCCCGGTTCACCCAATATATCTATATCGCACTGCATGAACTGGCGATAACGACCTCTCTGAGGTCTGTCGGCGCGCCATACATTTCCCATCTGAAGTGCCTTAAAAGGGCTTGGAAGCTCATTCGCATTATTTGAATAATATCTTGAAAGGGGCAGGGTCAGATCGTACCTGAGTCCGCTGTCGGTAAGGGAACCGATGTCCGGTCCATTTTCACCTGCATCACCGCTCTCTATTTTCGAAGAGCTGACCATCTTATTTACTGCCGAAGTAAGCTTGTCACCTCTTTTAAGCACCTTGAAGATAAGCTTCTCGTTCTCTCCGCCCTGATTACTGCTGAGATTCTCTATATGCTCTACAGCAGGAGTCTCAACCGATGTAAATCCAAAGGTTTTATAAGTATCCTTTATAAGACCTATCGCATAGTCTCTTATTTCCATCTCTCTGGGAAGTATGTCCTTCATGCCTGTAACCGGCTTTTTCTTCATTGCCAAAATAATATCTCCTCTCTAGTCCAGTAACTTGATTATCCACTATATCACAACTTCACGTAAAAACCAACAACCAGTATGGTAAACCCATCAGTACTGACCGGAATCTACAAATTCCTCATATGAACGAGGTGTATATGTCGATCCCGAAAAACCACAGGTTCGGTATTCGGTCTCAGTCACATAAGCATACTGAACTCTTTCGTCTTCATCCTTATAACTTGGTTTAATGGAAAGCATCTGGTATACATACTGATCATCAATTTTTATCAGATCGTATACTACCTTTGTCTGATTAGAATCATAATCTCCGGACACTACTATCCTTCCCGTGTCACCGTCAGACTTTACAAGTATATCACTTAAGTTATAATACCTGTTATGCTCATCAGTATTTATTTTATCAGTGTATTCCTCTACCGACATATTGTCATATCTTCTCTGCACCGTATATATCAGCACAGCACCGTCACTTCCTTCAAATGTAACCTTCTGGATATTATCTCCAAATTCCCCGTCCTCCGGATCCGTACTGAGTGATACGGAGTTGAACAGATGTGCGGGATATTTAAAAAAGAATTCTCCGATTCCGGAATTGTAATAAAGGTACTCATTGGGATCAAGGTTGTTTGAATAGTCCTCTAAATCTGAGCTGTCTATGCCAAACTTAGTATACAGATCCTCCTCACTTCCGGAGCCCGCAGCTTCAGTAGTTTCAGCCTCTGTGGTTTCAGCTTCTGTGGTTACAGTTTCAGTAGTCTCTGCCTCTGTAGTTTCTGCTTCAGTGGTCTGTTTATCATCTGTTTCTTTCTCAGTGGTTTCTTCCTCAGTAGCAGCCACAGTCGTTTTTCCATCTTTTTTCGATTTATCGTCTGAAGACCCAAGGAGGATAACGATCATAACAGCCGCTGCAATAAGACATGCTCCGAGTATGGAAATGACTACCAGAACCAGCTTTTTGTTATTGTTATCATCCCCGTTGTTTTTACTGTCATTGCCTGTGGTATCATAGCCTTTGTTGAAACCGGTGTTATTGAAGCCGGAATTATTGTAACTCGTGTTATTGTAACCGGTGTTACTATAGCCCGAGTTATCATTCGGCATATTAACCGGATTATTATTTATAGGAGCAAAATTGTTATAAACATCCGTAGTAACAGTGGTAGTAAGATCAGTGGAATCGTCTACCGGTCCATTTGTAAGGGCAGCTCTGAATTCCGCCACAGTCTGATATCTGTTTCCTATCTGGATGGAGAGTGCTTTCATGAGTGCGTTACAAAATCTCATAGGCAGCTGAGGGTTCAGACGTCCCGGATACTCAAGCCTGTCGGTATCCAGTCGATCTATGGATTCCGGAGGTGTAACACCTGTTGCCAGCTTGTAAAGTGTAGCCGCCAGAGAATAGATATCCGTCCACGGTCCTATATTCCCGCTCTTTGAATACTGCTCCACCGGAGCAAATCCATGCTTCAGAATAACCGTTGCCGAAAGTCCCTCTTCACCTTCAACCTGCTTTACGGCACCAAAATCGATAAGCTTTATCACTCCGTTCTTACAACAGAATATATTATCCGGGCTTATATCTCTGTGAATAAGGCCGATGCCATGTACCTTTTCCAGAACATGGCAGACGCTGAGGGCTATGTTTGACAGATCATCATATGATAAAGGGCTGTTCATACTGTTCATGTATTCCTTCATATTGCAGCCTTCCAGGTACTCCATGACTATGTAGGCCGTACCATTTGCTTCAAAGAAATCATGAATCGAAACTGTTCCCACTTCGGAATTGAACTTCGCAAGGCTTCTCGCCTCCTTGAGAAATCTGTTCTTGCCATTATTGAAGGATGACATATTTCCCGAAGAATATACGCTTACCGTTGTTTCGGTTGTTCTGACGGCAATACCATGAGGGAAATATTCCTTTATACATACAACACTTTCAAGCACCTGATCCCAGGCTCTGTAGGTTATTCCGAATCCACCGGCTCCGATAACGGTTCCGATAACATACCTGTCCTTAATAACAACTCCCACGGGCATGTAAATAGCCTCCTGCGGAGGAGTATTTTCCACAAATCCGCAGAAGGGACATACACAGTTTTCATTTATGCTTTCTGATGGCACCTGAAATACATGCATACAGTTCAAACATCGTCTATTCATCTTATCTTTTCATCTCTCCATCTGGTATATTATTTTTTTTCATAAGGACAGCATACTTTTCCTGCAAACAGTAATACATTCTGACTTTTAATACTTATGATATATCAAGTCAGCACACGCCCTGCCGTTCCGGATGATTTTCTCTCTATCATCTCATCTAAACGTGATATGTATTCTTCAACATTCTTTACATTTTCAACCCTGTCGATACGAGTTATCGCACCATTTTCAAGATTCAGAAGTCTGGTTACCGCTCCTGCTCCCGCCGCAAATGTATCCAGCTTTTCCTCCATGATAAGGATGTTATAGATACATTCCATACCTTCTTTGGCGTAACCCACATTTTCCAGATTTCCCGCAATATTCTTCTGACGATACAGATAATACGGACTCATATCTCTTTTCGCAGTCCATTTTGCAGCCAGCTGAAGCATCTTATCCGTATCCACATTGATCTCATTTTTATAATCATCAAAGCTCTGGTTCAGCTTTGCCGCCCTCTTCAGTGCAAGACTATGAACCGTCAGAGACTCGGGATTCATCTTATCCAGCTCACTGAGGGTGTATTCCATATCACTCAGATTTTCTCCCGGAAGGCCCGCGATGATATCCATATTAATATTCTTAAAACCGCATTTCCTTGCCTCATTCATAGCCCATTTAATATCGGCAGGTGTATGGCTCCGTCCTATAACTCTCAGAGTGTGGCTGTTCATAGTCTGCGGGTTGATACTTATCCTTGTGCATCTGTGCTTTTTAAGGATCTCCAGCTTTTCCGTGGTGATGCTGTCCGGTCTGCCTGCCTCTACGGTGAATTCCCTTAGATGACTCAGGTCAAATGTACTCTCCACGGCACTCATAAGCTCAGCCAGCTGCTTCTCCGAAAGCGATGTGGGAGTTCCGCCGCCTATATAAATGGTCACAAGATTCCTATGCCGGTTCAGGAATGATATATATGTCAGCTCCTGTTTCAGCGCCTCTACGTAATCATCAACCATTGACTCATACTCAATGATGGGATAAGCCGCAAATGAACAATACAGACATCTGGTAGGGCAGAAAGGAATTCCGATATACAAGGAGTAATCCGTTACAGGATTAACGGTATCTATCACTTCCTTTTCGGAAATGGCAACCTCTGTTGCAAGCTTTGCTTTCTCCTCTGTCACATCATAAGTATATCTGTAATACTCCATTATATCTTCTTTTATCTTTCCCTTTTCCAGTGCAGCCGAAGCCACCTTTGTAGGTCGCATTCCAGTCATACTGCCCCAGGGAAGGATACGACCGGTGTATTCTGACAGAAGCCTGTATATAGCAAGCTTCAGCTTATTACGGAATCTTTTTCTGTCACTGAAATCTCCATAAACATATGCGGAATAAAGAACCCTTCCGTGTTCTTCCATTTTTATACTCGTATTTCTTTCATCATATAATGCCGTTATCATGAGTTTTATCTCGGTAAACATCTGTCGGCCGTAGTCAGCCACCTCACTGGGAGATGCAGTTCTGACCTTCTCCCCAAGAAAGAAGGCTCCTATCATAGCCCTGAGATCTACCTCATATTCTGCATTGTTCTGAACTAATAATATCATACACCCTCCTTGATCATATGGAGATGATTCTTCGATGACTCTTTATATGTGTCATAAGGTCAAAACGCTTTTCCTGCAAGCAGGAACGCATTTTTACCTTTGACACTTATGTCATCAAAAAAACATATTGTTTGCTTTCTCCCATCCTATGGTGGTTTCCGAGTCATGCCCCGGAAATACTCTCGTCTCTTCCGGTAGAGTAAAAAGCTTATTCTTAATATTCTCAATCAATGCATTTCCATCTCCCGTTGGGAAGTCCGACCTGCCGATACTTCCGTGAAAAAGCGTATCCCCGTCAAATACCGAGCTGAGCTCCGGCATGTAATAGCACATACCTCCCACAGTATGTCCGGGAACCTCAATGCATTTTATTTTTATCCCTATCAGTTCAATTTCCTCCCCATCCTTCAAAGTTTCGTCAGGACTGATGGAAATGGGATCACCCATAAATCCCATTGAAAGATTCAGGGATGGATTTTCCAGAAGAGGCTTATCATTTTCTCCGATATAAACCTTTATTTCCGGAAATGCTTTCCTTATTTTTTCAGTCGCATCCATATGATCGAAATGAGCATGGGTAAGCAGCAGTGCCACCACCTTCGCCCCTGCCTCATTAACACTTCTAAGCAGTCTTCTCTCATCCCCTGATGCATCTATCAGGATGGCCTCATTAGTATCTTCATTTATGATAGTATAGCAATTTGTCGCTACCGGACCGGTAGTTACAGAACTCATTTTATACATAGTATTCACCCCTCTGACATAAGATTCTTCGCTTCACTCAGAATGACACGTCATTTTTGTCATTAAGTACATTCACTCCACTCGCTTATTTTACCATCAAAATGAAAAGATGACAATTTTGACATAGTCAAAATTGCCATCTTTATTAATCATTTTTCAGTTTTGGATATTACTCTGAAATCACTAAGGATTTACTCCCAATATCCGCTTGCACCGAACCAGTACTGAACACCGTCGATCCATACATACTGACTTACAGGATACCATCCTGCATTATCTGTGTACCACCATCCGGTTGAATCAGACATCCAGTGACCACCTGAGTATGCTTCATCCCAAGCTCCGTCAGAACCGAGCCAGCATCCATCACGATACTCTGAGTAATCCATATAACCGCTGTCAGTGAAGAAGTACCACTTACCGTCGATCTTTACCCATTCATTCTTAGCATACCAGCCTGATGAATCTTCGAACCACCAGCCTGATGCATCGCTCTTCCAGCTTCCTGTTGCTGCATAAGTCTGAGTACCATCAGCGTTATACCACTTTCCGTCTCTCCACTCTGATGAATATTGGTGAACCAGCTTAGGTATTCTGTCTATATGCTCCTCACTACACATCTTACACTTATAAAGTATGCGTCCGTCCTTCTCATAAGTAGCTTCTTCAAGAACCTTTCCGCTGTCCCATGTATGTGAATGACTTAAATCTGTTGTCCAGTTTGCATAGAGATCCATATTTCCTGTAGGCTTGAATCTATTGGAAACCTGAACCTTCTCACCCTTGCTGTTATAATAGAACCAGTAGCTGATATAATACTCTTCTTTACCCTTAAGCCTTATAGTCTCGCTGTTTGCATTGCTTGATGGATAGAAATAGTTATATGAATAAGCATTTCTTTCAAGCACTGTCTGTTCTTTACCCCATCCTGAAGGATAGTTTGAATGCATATTGATCTTGAAAATATTATACTCTGTCCAGTCTGCATACAGATCATGTTTTTTTGCTGTAGGAATGAAATATGTACCAGAAGGATACTTTGTTCCATCACTTGTATGATAGCTGGCTATAGCATATTTTCCGGGATTTCTAAATTCATCTGAATAAAGATATATTCCACTCGAATAATTATCATCTGCTCTCTGAGTTCTGGTATATTTTGTCTCTGCATATCCCCAGTTCTTAGGATAATTGGAATGAAGAATTACAGTAGAATCAATTGTTTTAGTCCATACTGCATTAAATGTAACATTTCCTGTTACCTTATACTCATTAAGTTCTTCTGATGTATAAGTTTTACTTCCATCATTCCATCCCTTTAATATATATCCGGGTCTGGTTGCATAAGCGCTGCCTCTATTTGAGTTAACATATGTATTAGGCTTATATGTCTGAGAAGTTTCCTTAACATCAGGATCTCCACCTATACCACCTTCCTTAGATGCAAATTTAACAGTATATGCTGAACAATATTCAGCAGTAAATGTAGTATTTGCAGTCGGAACATAATAGCGAATATTATCTGCCGCATAAAGTTTTCCATCAGCAGAACATCTCCAACCCATGAAAGCCTTGTTGGTATCTGTTACCGGTGTGCTCATATAGAAATCGCTAACCTCTAATTCTTCACCTTTACATACTGTATAATCATAAACACGTGCATATTCTGTAGAAGAGCCACTGCCCCACTTACTGAAATATCCTTCTCCTGCATTAAGAGTTACCTTTACTGCGTCAACCCATACTGCGTTCAGAGTCAGATTCTTATCTACATAAAAATTATAAAATCTTTCATATTTATCCGGATTGTAATAATTCTTAGCGTAATTATCAGTATATATCTTTCCGCTGCTGTCACCACTTATTTTATAACCATCCAGTATCTTCTTATCTGCTTCCGGCCACTGTATTGATCTGATTGCTGAAGAAAGGCTGTAACCCTCTTTTATCTTAGTTGTATATGTCGGCAGATCATACTCCCATGTGTCAGAGTTATAATACTTACCACCATTACCGTTTAAGGTTACAGAAATCCTACGATTGGTTATATAAATCTCAGCATCATTCAGATTTCCATCAAAAACAGTATTTCCATCAGCATCCTTAATCATAATGCCTAAGTAATACCATGAATCATAAGCAGAACTGCTTCCATACCAGCCACGGAGTCTGACTACTGTACAATCCGCTTTTGTAGAAACAATTTCCGACTGCCATGTCATAGCTCCGGTTACAGCATGACTAAGCATAACTGTAGCTCCTTCTTCAAGTGCGGGAGTTATTTTAAAACTAATTACTGCCGCATGATTTTTGTCAGGATAATCCGGTGCATTATAGCTACTCTTAATATCATTTGACCATATGGAGTACTCTACTCCTTCGGCATGAACAACGCCTGCCGAATTCGGCACATTCATTACACCAAATGCTACGAAAAATGATAGCATTAATGCTATGAAGCGCCATAACTTCTTGTTCTTCATTTGTTGTACCTCCTCCTTATTATAGGTTCCGCAATCACTCCACTGCGGAAAAATTTGATAAAGAAATTTTATCATCATCCGCCACATCAATCAAGTATTTTTGACAGATATTTTACACTTTGGACAAATTATAAAATTTTCGTTTAACACTAAAAGCGGCTTTATTTCCCCCCCTGTTTTTGATATACTGACATAGGTGTCTTAACACTCAAAACACGAACCTACAGGGGAGATATCCGTTAAATGAAGAACATAAAAAACAAGATCACGGAAAACAGAGTATACCTATTAAGTGTACTGATCATAACAGCTGTTTTTCTTATATGTCTGCTGATTGCCGAAAGATACCCCTTCGGCACTCTGCCTGCCATCAAGGGTGATGGTATAGGACAGCTCTATGCTAAACATGTGGAAAATATATCGGAGATTAAGAAAAATGGTCTGCCTTATTACAACACCTTCAGCTCAGGTGGTTTTTTAAACATGTTCGGTTACAGGATATATGATCTGCTGAACCCATGGCTTATCATTAAGTACTTTTTCCTTGGCAGTTCTCTCACACTGCTGGACTACACATTTTCGATGTTCCTGAATCTTATTCTTTCATCTGTTTCCATCGTTTTCTATCTCAGTCACAGAGCGGATAACAGTTTTGAAAAAAAGGATATGAGACTTTTACCCATCAGTCTTATATATACTCTTTGCACATACAATCTGATAATGTTTTCTTACGAATCATTTAAGTATGCATGCTACCTCCCATTTATCATTCTCGGACTGGAGCAGCTGGTATATAAAAACAAAAAGTCTCTTTTCATATGTATGATGGTTCTGATGTTTATCTACGGTGCATATCCTGCATTCATACTATGTGAATTCCTTGCACTTTATTTCCTTACAATGCATTTCGAAGATGTAAAGGATTTCCTGAGGAAGGCAGTCCGCTTTGGAGTAAGCTCTCTGGCTGCAGCCGGACTTACAGCAGTTTATCTTATTCCTTCATATATGCTGCTCAGCTCATCCTCATATATTGAAACAGACAGCACTGCACCTTCAACCCTCGGACTGTTTGACAGTATCTGGGACATGTTTTCCGGCTACAGATCACTTAGAAATATGGAGCCGGTGAGTTCTGACAGAGGACAGGCAGCTATATATGCGGGGCTTGTCATGCTCTTTGTTATTCCGCTTTTTGCCATGTGTAAAGAACTGAAATTAAGCTGCCGTATCAGAAGAACCGCTCTTCTGTTAATTCTGTTTGTATCCTTTAATCTGGGATTACTGAACTATATCCTTCACGGATTCCATTTCCAGACAAATGTACCAAACAGATATGCCATATTCTTTGTGTTCCTGCTTATAACCATGCTCTGCGATGTACTTATAAATGCAAAGAGCATTTCAAACAAACAGCTTCTGTGCAGTGTTCTGATACCGTCGTGTTTCTTTTCGGTTATATATATGGTATTTGTGGGATCCTCAAAGGGATCAGCCGTATATTCAACGGTGCTTCTTGCTTTATACAGTCTTTCGGCAGTGGGATGCATTGTTGTAGGAATTAATGCAAAAAGCTTTTTCAAGGCCATGGTATTTGTAACGGCTATAGAGCTTATCATAAACTGTCTCGTTGTCTTCCCCAAGCAGCTGGACGGAAACTCCGAGATAGTTTCGGATGCAAAAAAAATCAACGAAGTAGCTGATAAATATCCTGATATGCAGAAATTCTATAACCTGACAGAGTATGTCGGTGATCACCAGCTATATCACAACCTGGGACAGCTGACCAACATCAATACTCTATCGTACTTCTCATCCGACTACACCGCTGATATGATGCACAGAATGCAGTATTATAATATGTCCACAGGTGCAAATAACATGAATTACTACGGAGGAAATCCTCTGGCAAATATGATGATGGGCGTGAAGTATCATATAACAGATATCGGAAACAGCGCACCATATTCCGTATATGACAACAGCGAGACCTTTAACGACTATGTCATATCCGAGAATCCAAATTATATTTCCTTTGGTTTTGTAATCCCGGATGAGTATATAGACAATATAAACAATATAAAGCAGGATGATTTCAAGGACCCCTTTGAATATCAGAATGCCATTTCAAAAGTCTTCGGCGCAGGGGATATTTACACGGTCATAACATGTGAACCCCAGGTCTCTGATGCCCCGTTAAACGAAGATCTGTCATATTTCTCTATAGAACCATCTGCTTACGATTATGACGGGAGCAACTATAGAAATGTATTCTTCCAGATAGGTAATAATATAAACGGAAATCTATATACATCCAATAAAACCGAAATCTTCTATATCGGGGAGATAAACAGAGAGAACAGAGCAGCCGCCTTCAGTTTTAAGGAGGATGAGCTAAATGAAGTAGAAAACCATCCTTATGTGGCTGTATATAATAAAGATGCCCTCGCAGAGCTTCATGAGAAGCTTTCCGAAAGCAAACTGGAAAATGTGGAATATAAAGATAATAAAATAACTGGAAGTATAAATGCCGCTCAGGACGGGATGCTTTATATATCACTTCCGTATTACGACTCATGGGATATCACCATAGACGGAAAGTCAGTTGATAAATCCAACTTTATGGGAGGTATCGGTGTCAGAGTTTCAGCCGGGAACCACACTCTGAGCATGAAATACAATATGCCCGGCATAATACCGGGCATAATAGTGAGTATAGCTACTCTTTTAATTATCCTTGTGTTCGCTCTATATCGATTATCCCCTCGATACTCCGAATCTTCGAAATAAGGGTATTCATCTCACCCTTAGACTTAATACCAAACTGAATATTAACTGTTGATTTGCCCTGTTTGCTGACACGTCCTTCGATCTTTCTGATAGGTATCTCTGCCTCCATAAAGACCTTGGTTATGTCGTGAATAAGGGCATTTCTGTCCATGGCATATACATTAATATCTGCAACGAATTCAGCTTCCTGATCATTTCCCTCTGAAACCCATTCAGCTTCTATCAGTCTTTCTCTTTCATTCTCACTCATACTGAGAAGATTCTCACAGTCGGTTCTGTGAATGGATATACCTCGACCTCTCGTTACAAAGCCGACTATCTCATCACCGGGTACAGGTGAACAGCACTTGGAAAATCTAACAGCCACATCATGCACACCATGAACCTGTATACTTCCCTTCGGCATTTCAAAATGTCGACTCTTACGATTGATCTCTTCGGTTATATCCTCAGCCGTCATTGTTTTTTCATTCAGACGTCTGTGTTCCTCAAGAAGCCTGTTGACTATCTGTCCCTCCTTAAGACCGCCATGTCCTACAGCAGCCATAAGTGAATCCCAGTCACCGAAATTATATCTCTTCAGTGTTGCAGCCACATATTCCGGCTTCATCAGGTCTGAAAGAACTATATTTTTGGTCTTACAATAGTTTTCTACCGCAGCCTTACCCTTCTGGATATTTTCTTCCTTCAGCTCCTGTTTGAACCACTGATTTATCTTTGTTTTAGCCTGCGCACTTTTGACTATGTTCAGCCAGTCCATGCTCGGTCCCTTTGAATTCGCGGAGGTTATTATCTCAACTCTGTCTCCGGAGTGAAGCCTTGTTTCTATAGGAACCTGTCTTCCGTTAATCCTTGCTCCTACCATACGGTTTCCCACTGCAGTATGAATAGCATAAGCAAAATCTATGGTATTTGAACCACGTGGAAGCGTAAGTACATCACCGGCAGGAGTAAAGCAATAAACCTGATCCTGGAACATATCCAGATCGGTCTTTACTGTATTTATAAATTCCCTGTTATCCTTTGTATCATTCTGCCACTCAAGGATCTCATTCAGCCACATCAGCTTACTCTGCTCTTTCTCAGAGACCTTTTTGCTTCCCACCTCTTTATATTTCCAGTGAGCAGCGATACCATACTCGGCAGTTCGATGCATGTCATAGGTTCTTATCTGTATCTCGAATGGACGACCGCCATGTCCTATCAGTGTCGTATGAAGGGACTGGTACATGTTTGCCTTCGGCATGGCTATATAGTCCTTGAATCTGCCGGGTATCGGCTTATATTTTTCATGTATTATTCCCAGAGCCGCATAACAGTCTCTGACTGTTTCAACCTTGATACGAAGTGCAAATACATCATATATCTGATCAAGGGTTTTACCCTGAGTTTTCATTTTTTTGTAAATACTGAAGATATGTTTTACACGTCCTTCAATCTCAGCCTGTATACCGGCCTCGTGAATATATTCTGTAACCTCATTTACCATATCCTCAATAAAATCTTCTCTTTCGGAAAGTCTCTCTCCGATACTTTCTCTGAGCTGAGCATAGACTTCAGGATAAAGGTACTGCATACAAAGATCATCCATCTCAACCTGTATACGGGAAATACCGAGACGATGAGCTATAGGTGCATAGATATCCATAGTCTCTCTGGATTTTTCTATCTGTTTTGCAGCAGTCTGATACTGAAGAGTTCTGAGATTATGAAGTCTGTCGGCAAGCTTTATGATGATAACTCTGATATCCTTTGCCATGGCAAGGAACATCTTTCTAAGATTCTCAGCCTGAATCTCTATCTTGTCCTGGGAGAGATTCAGCTGGGTCAGCTTTGTTACTCCATCAACAAGAAGTGCCACCTCAGGAGAGAACATTTCCGATATCTGCTCCTTTGTGTACTCAGTATCCTCTATAACATCATGAAGCAGACCTGCAACTATGGTCTCTTTGTCCATTTCCAGCTCTGCAAGTATTATTGCTACACAAAGGGGATGAATGATATATGGTTCACCCGATTTTCTTCGCTGTCCCTCATGTGCCTCATCTGCTATCTTGTAGGCTTTCTCCACTAATGAAAAATCATCTGAAGGATGATATAATTTGATCTTTTCAAGAAGAAAGTCATACAGCTCTTTAGGATCCGTAAAATCGTCCGGAGTCGCAAGCTCGCCTGTTCTCGCACTTTCATTTATGATCTTGACGATGGGTTTACGTTCTTCCTGCCTGGCCATTTTTTCATCAACCTGATCCGCATTTAATATACTTTCAAGTAATACATCACTATTTTCTGCCATAACCTGCTCCTCCTTTCCTGAATATTTACGCTGTTATTTATTTTCCGGGATATTTTATAACTGTCTGTACATCATATCCTTCCAGCTGGGCTCTTCCATTTAATCCCTCAAGCTCAATAAGGAAAATAATCCTTGCCACTTCACCTCCCAGCTCTTCTATAAGCTCTGCCGATGCTTTTACGGTTCCGCCAGTAGCTATCAGATCATCTACGATAACAACCTTATCTCCCGGCTTTATGGCATCCTTATGAATCTCTATAGTCGCTGTTCCGTATTCAAGGTCATATGTTTTCTCTACTGTTTCTCTTGGAAGCTTTCCCTTCTTCCTTACCGGAACAAATCTTTTCTTTGCCTTATATGCAAGGGGCATTCCGAAAAGGAAACCTCTCGCCTCGGTTCCCGCTATAACATCATAGTCCAGACCTTCCAGAAGATCATACAGTGAATCTACTCCGATCTGCAGACCTTCGGGGTCATCCAGAACCCCCATTACATCTCTGAACATTATTCCCGGTTCCGGAAAATCAGGTATGGTTACTATGTAATCCTCAAGATTTTTCAACTTTGTTCCCTCTCTTTTTTCTCACGATTTATCATATGCTTTGATAAGCAGATCACATTCTTTGACATTTCTGAAATCATTAACTGACAGTGTATAGGCTATATCTATTTTACACCCGGTGCTGACACCTTTTTTCATTTTATCACATTCTTCGGGTGTAAACCACCTATTTATACACTCCTCAAATTCCTGAGGCCTGAAATACTTCACTTCATGAACCTCACCTTTACTCGATCTGACCTTAACCTTCAGGAAATTATTATTCTTTCCTCCTATGAAATATCCAAGTATTTCCATGCCTGCTTCGGCAAAAAGAGGTTCCTCATTTCCATTTCCAAAGGGACCAAGTGACTCCAGCTGTTCCGCCAGTCTTAGGGAAGCATATCTCATGGGCATGGGAACGTCTATCATCATTTTCGGTACCAGATCTGCTTCAGTCAGTCCGGCATCCTCATTAAGAAGCCTTCTGAATTCTTCAAAATCCTCCCTCTTTATGGAAAGTCCCGCTGCAAGAGGATGTCCTCCGAACTTTATACACATATCTCTGTGACAGTCTATCTTCTCAAACATGTTGTAGGCTTCTATAGATCTTCCCGATCCTTTTATTATACTCTTATCTCCATCTGTATCAGTAAATACTATCGTCGGTCTATAGTATCTCTCCCTCAGTCTTCCGGCTACTATACCTGCAAGTCCTTCTTTCAATTCAGGAATATACACGATTATAACATCATCCTTCGGAACCGATTCACCGTTAACGATTTTCATATTTTCAGCCAGCTGTGAAACCGCCTTTTCTTCACCCTCGGCAGTTTCCGCTTTTCTGGATTCATTTGTTTCATGTAATAGTTCTGCACGTTCTTCGGCAAATACAGGATCATCCGTGATCATCAGTTCCAGAGCATCTTTGGCATCACCAAGTTTGCCCATTGCATTTACGCAGGGACCGAGAATAAAGCCCAAATGGTAACCTGTAAGAGTCTTGTTGTCTATGCCACATGCCTTAATAAGCGCCTTAAGTCCTATATGCTCTGTTTTCTCCAGCCTTCTGAGACCTTCTCTCACATATATCCTGTTCTCATTTAAAAGTGGCATAACATCGCATACCGTCGCCGCTGCAACAGCCTCAATATACGCATCTTTTTCCAGTTCTCTGCCCAGCCTTTTATAAAGCACCTGAATAAACTTATAAGCTACTACCGCTCCGCATATATCCTTATAAGGATATCCATCCCCTGTCTGGTGAGGATCTATAATAGCATCAGCTTCAGGAAGCTCAGGAGGTATCTCATGGTGATCTGTTATCACCACGGTTATACCATATTCTATGGCCTTCTCTACCGCCGTAACTGCAGAGATACCATTATCACAGGTGATTATAGTTTCCACTCCGTCATTATGAGCATCATCAACGATCCTCACATTCATTCCATAGCCATCTCTTACTCTGTGAGGTATATCGTAGGATACATCTGCTCCCAGCTTCTTAAGCGCATCATAAAGAATATATGTAGACATCACTCCATCTACATCATAATCTCCTACTACCCTAATTTTTTTCCCTTCTTCTATGGAATCAGCTATTATGTCCGCCCCAAGCTCTATATCCAGCATAGTTTCCGGTGGATTCACGGAGTCCAGAGTACCGAACAGATAATTCTCATATTCCTCGGGAGTTGTAATGCCTCTGTTTCTGATAACTCTGGCAACCACCGGATCAATCCCAAACCTTTGGGCCAGAGAATCAAAATCACCCCTCAATGCATATATACGCCAGTCTTTTTTCATAACCCCACCTGTCCTTTTCCTATATAAGATTCTTGAGCTGATTCGCTTCGCTCAGAATGACATTAGAATAGATATAACAAAGGACGGAGACTTATTCTCCGTCCTTATATTTATTTTCAATCTTGAATATCTGTGAAATAACCACTTACAGTTACTTCGCAAGTGCACTCTGCTTCGTCTCCTGCTTCTTACCGAATTTCTTTCTGAGTGTAAGCCACAGCGGACCTGTTATACAGATTGATGAATATGTACCTGCAACAACACCGACCATCAGAGTAAGAGTAAACTCTTTAAGTGATGCAACTCCGAGGATATACAGCATAAATATTGTGATAAATGTTGTCAGGTTTGTGTAAATATTTCTTGTAAATGTCTGCGAAATACTTGTATTTACTATATGCTCATATCCATCCTTCTCAACACTCATAAGCTTCAGATTCTCTCTGATACGGTCGAATATGATAATGGATGAGTTGATAGAATAACCTACTATCGTAAGCATACATGCGATAAATGTACCGCCCACCGACAGATACATTACTGTATAAGCACAGAACACAAACATAACATCATGTATAAGTGCAAGTACGGCACTGATACCGAATCTTGCATCGCTGAATCTGAAAGCAATATACAGAAGCATCAGGATTGATGCAATGATTACGGCAAGGATTGCATCTCTCTGTGTCTCTGAACTGATAGTATTTGAAATATTCTCTGAATCGATCTTATCATCAGTCAGATCAAACTTATCCTTAAGTGCGGTAGCAAGACTTGAACGTGTATCCTCATCCAGACTCATTGACTTAAATACCACCTGATTTGAATCATCAACTGTCTGTATCTGAATCTTTGAAGAATCAACTCCTGCACTCTCAAATACAGGAAGAACCTCCTCCTCAGCTCTTTCAAGAGAGTAAGTCTCGTTAAATGTAACAGCTGTAGATGTACCACCGCTGAACTCAAGTGAGAAGTTCATAGTATTTCCACGACTGTCCATTCCCTTGTTTACAAACAGGAATGCTATACCCGCAAGAATAACAAGGCATGAAAATGCAAGTGCACCCTTGAAGCCCTTTGAGTACTTTGTAACCTTCGGCTGCTTTGCAGCTCCGTAAAGCTTCTTGCTTGTAACACCGAGATTTACAAATGCATTCAGCAGGAACTTGGTTATAAGAAGTGCTGTAAACATGGAAAGTACAATACCGAGGATAAGGGTTCTTGCAAATCCCTTAACTGTACCTGTACCCATGATAAGAAGCACGATACCTGCTATTATTGTTGTTACGTTACCATCAATGATTGCAGAAAGAGCCTTATTAAATCCTGACTTAACTGCAGTTTTGACGGTTTTTCCGGTTCCTATTTCTTCTTTAATACGTGTAAATATGATTACGTTTGCATCCACCGCCATACCTATGGACAGTATGATACCGGCAATACCCGGAAGTGTAAGTGTGATGTGGAATGCGTTCAGGAAGAACAGCTCCAGCATCGTATATACTGAAAGTGCGATAGCTGCAATAAATCCCGGAAATCTGAAGATGATGATCATCAGAAGGAATATGAGTCCAAGACCTATAGCTCCGGCAATAAGTGATGTTCTGAGGGCATCTGTACCGAGCTTAGCACCAACAACCTGTGAAGAAAGCTCCTTCAGTGTCAGAGGAAGTGCACCTATCTTGATAGTACTTGCAAGATCATTTGCCTCTTCATAATCATCCATTCCATCTATCTGTGCGCTGCCACCTGATATCTGTTCACGAACAACGGGAGCACTCTGTACCTCATTATCATAAACGATATAGATCTGCTGACCTACGTTTGCAGCTGTAACATCTGAGAATTTCTGACCACCCTCCTCAGTAAACTGAAGAGAAACTATGTACTCATCAGCGCCTGTTGTCTGATCGGTAGTACGACCACCCTCTGCATTCTTGACATCAGAACCGGTAAGTGCAGCCTCATAGCTTGTATCACCGCTTGCAAACTTCTGATAGTTTGTAGGATCCAGGAACTCAAGCTTTCCAGGTCTTCCGAGACTGTCAAGGATCTCATTAGGATCATACTTACTTGTATCAACAGGTATTTCTACTGTGATACGGTCATCTCCCTGTCTGTAAACCTCTGCATCGGGACTGTAGTGATCAACTCTTCGCTGCAGCTTGTCTATGGTTGCATTGACATCCGCATCCGATGCATCCTCTTCCTGGATTTCATAGGTAACGCTGACTCCACCCTGAAGGTCAAGTCCGAGAGGAATGTCCTTGGCAAGACCTATTCTCTCGTCACCTGCGCCGTAAAGAACCGAATAAACAACTCCGGCTACAATAAGCGCAAATGCCAGAAGTCCAAGAATCGCATTTCTTTTTGCCTTCTTCATGTTGTATCTCCTTTTAAACGTTTTGGTTCATGCCGGCCTTTCTTATCTGCTAAGCCAGTAGCCACTTGAATCAAAACTATATTTTACATTTTCTATCTCTATTATTTCATTCTTCGGATACCATCCGGCAGTATCCTCGAACCACCATCCGTTTGCATCCTGTTTCCATTTTCCTATAGCATCATAATACCAGCCGCCGCCTGCAGACAGCCAATAACCGCCTACCCACTCACTCTGGGCTATTTCGCCTGATGGATAGAAATAATAATATACTCCGTCTATCTGATACCAGCCGTTGGCATAAATATATCCCTTACTGTTGAAGTAATACCATCTTCTGTCTATACGAACCCATTCATTCTTCGGGTACCAGCCTGAGGTATCCTCAAACCACCAGCCGCCGGAACCACCCTTCCAGCTTCCTGTCGGTTCATAGCTTACAGTTCCGTCTGCCGAATACCATCTTCCGCCGTACCATTCATTGGCACGTTTCTTACCCTTGACTGAAATTGTTATCGATGCGGATTTTCCATTTGAAGTCTTAGCTGTTATAACTACTTCACCTGTACCGGTTCCTGTAACAACTCCCGTACCTGAAACCATGGCAACGTTATTATTTGATGAGCTCCATGTAACCGGCGCATTTTTTGCCGTATCAGGCTTGATGGATACATCCAGATCCAGAGAGTCATCCTCTTCAAGAGTATTATCGTTATAACCGATTATCGAAATTGATGTTATATTATTTATTGCAGTATATATCTCAACAAGTTTATTTATTGTCGGAGTATCGCCGGTTCCATTGACAGTAAGACCATATTTAGTCTGGAATGCCGAAATAGCCGACTTTGTAAGCTGACCAAATGATCCGTCTACTGTAAGACCTGCTCCTTCAACCTTATTTAAAGCAGTCTGTATCCATTTTACACTATCACCTGATGTAACAAGCGTAGGAATAACATAAGGAGCACCGGGGTTATTCGGATCATTATTTGTTGCTCCAGAACCGGAGCCTGATCCTGAACCGGAGCCTGATCCATCATCCTTCGGCAGTGCAGTAACCGTTCCGGGACTTGTTATTACCTTAGGTCTGATGATCATAACTATGGCACTGTTATAATCAGATATAGGATGATAAATAACTCCCATATTATGATTTGCGGCATGAACCATATAAGGTATACCGTTATAAACAAAACCGAGAGCGACATGACCGCCGTTATTGGTTACAAGAATATCTCCGTTCTGTATCAGAGAAGGATCTGTTCCGTTAACTACCGTACCGAACTTAGTCGGATTCTGCATCATATCATAACTGCTTCGTATATTCATCGATACCAGATCAAGACCGTGTCTTTTATACATAGCGCACACAAATCCTGAGCAGTCTACTCCTACAGTAAGATCAAGACCACCCCAGACATATTGAACCTTCGGAGTCCTTGGACTGAGATAATCTCCAAAAACAGCAAAGGACAATGCATCATTTATCAGATCAGATCCACTGGCAGCATAAACGCCTTTTCCTTTATTGAATGAAGTCGCCGGAACAACACCTACTATCATGATAATGACTAAAACCATTGTAAGTGTTCTTTTAATTCTCTTCATAAAGAACCTCTCTTATTTATCCCTTCACTTCTTTTTCCCCTATCGTCAAGTAGTTACCTTTTCAAACAGGACAAAATAATCCTATAAGTCCCATAAGGGATATTATAACTCAAAGAATCAAGTCGCGTAAAGAATAAATTTTAACAAATCACAAGCTTTTCACGGGATTTCATTATAATAGTTCACTAATTTCGAGAGCATTTTCATAGATTTTGTCCGGAATCAGCCTCTGCTGTTCATCCGGAGTGACAACATCTATAACCATTACGGTATAAAGACCCGCCGCCTTGGAAGACATTATTCCGTTTATGGAATCCTCCACACCTATGGTTTCTTCAGGTTTCGTACCTAAAGCCTCACATGCTGCCAAATATATATCCGGATTTGGCTTTCCTCGCCCCGGAGGAAGTACGTCTCCGAAGATCATCTCATCAAAATAGGAAATCAGTCCCAGAGGCTCAAGAAATCTGGTAGCTCTGTCTTTATCTGTTGATGTCGCGAGGGCAATCTTTATTCCCTTTTCCTTAAGAATATCAAACAACTCCCTGATTCCGCTTTTCAGTTCATAGCCATGTTCTGTAGCATAACGTTCAACGCCTTCACTGATAACGTCCCTATATTCAAAATAATCTATATCGGTATCGAAAAACTCTTCAAACACCAGCTTGTTTGTATGCTTAGTTCCACCGGCTATCTTATTGCAGAATTCTTCTAAATTATCCATGGGAAGTCCGAAATGCTCTGCAGCTATGTATTCATATTTTCTGTATATCTTTTCCGAGTCCAGTATTACTCCGTCCATGTCAAACACAACAGCTTTAAACATATTTCCTCCGTAAAAGTGGCACAGGCTTTCCCTGTGCCACCTTATCATTATTACTCATTTACGACTGATTTTAAAACCTGTCAATTCTCTGTTTCTCAGTTACGGCTTTAAGCTCTGCGTTTCTTCATTATGAGAAGAATTAACAGAAGAAGTACTATAACTGCTCCGGCGATTATTCCGATAAGAAGCAGATTAACCTCTGAAGCATAAGTGAATTCCATATCTATCGATGACTCATTTCCTGCTTCATCATGAGCTTTTGCTGTAAGTGTGTAGTCATCCTTCTTATCAATCTTTATTGTTGCCTGATTGTTTGATAATGCTACAGACTCTCCGTTAAGAGTTACCTCATCCAGTACATCCTCATCCAGCTGTACTGAAACTGAGATTTCTCTTTCTTCGTAGAACTTATCTCCTTCTTCAACATTTGAAACAATAATGTTCGGTCCCTTTGTATCAAGAACAAATGTTACTTCCTTAGAAGACTTATGTCCCATCTCATCAACAGCTTCAACCTTAAGTACATGTGAACCATCTTCTATAGGTGATACTCCGTCGTACTCAACACCATCCATATAAAGTGTTATTTCACAAACGGTAAGATCACGAACCAGCTTGTCCAGATCAATATCCCACTTGAATTCCTTAAGCATCTTTCCGTCATACTTTGACAGATCTCCTATCTCAGGAGGTGTGGTGTCTATTGTGAAATGTACCTTCTTGCTGGATGAGTTTCCTGCCTTATCAGTTGATGTTACTTCGATATCATAGATACCGTCTTTATTGAACAGCTCCTTAAGCTCGGAAACCTTCTGTCTGTTAGTAACGAAGTCCTTAAATGTTATAGGATTCTTCTTTCCGTCAATATCTATTCTTGTACCTGTAAGTGTTACCTTATTTGATGAATAGAATTCCTCATCTACTGTTACAACAAGCTCAACCTCTTTATCTGTGGTATCATAGTTGCCTACGCCCGAGAGAATAATACGTGGAGCAGTACCATCCTTGATAAATGTATACTCTTTATTTGCTTTATTTCCACACTTATCTTCTGCTTCAAACTCTATTCTGTATATTGCATCTTCCGAAAATGCATAGCTCGATGTATCTGCTGCAGACTTTGGTGTCATTTCGATAGTCTTCTCAAGAGTTTCGGAACCACCCTCTTTTCTCTTGTAGATTCTTATCGTAACCTTGCTCATATCCCAGTAAAATGCTTCTCTTACTGTGAATGAAACATTTACGGTACCTGACTTAGCTATATCTCCAACATTGGAAATATCCAGCTGAGGTGCTGTTCTGTCTACTCTGAAATATACATTTCTTGTAGCACTTATATTTCCAGCCTTATCTACTGCAACATACTGAACCTCATAATCAGCTTCCTCTACATAGGTTTCAGTTCCTTCATTTATGTAACTCTCTGATGTTCTGGCAGCTCCACCCGGAGGTGTCTCTTTATAATATCTCTTTAGATCACTTGTATCTACATTTGTATCATATACAGATACACCTACTGAACCGTTAGTGTTCAGATATCTGACTCCTGATCCCTCTGAATAGTCTGCTCCGTTCAAAGTAGTTGAAATAACCGGCGCAGTCTTATCAATAGTAAATCTGAGTCTCTTTCCTACATCAGAATCATTTGTTGAATTACCGGTCATATCTTCTGTCCATATCTGTATATCATGATATCCTTCAGAAGAAACAGTAATAGTTGCTTTTCCATAACCGTCACTATATGTCCATGTAGGAGCAAGCTCCTGACCTGAGTCAGTAACATATACCCAGTTAAGGTTGTAATCAAAATATCCCAGTTCTATGGTCACATCAGTATTATAGAACTGACCATATCTATAGTTTTCCTGGCTCGAACGACTTGTAAATGTATTTACCACATTTACATAGTTATTATAATATGTAGAAATCTTTGCAGGATCATTAGTTGTAATATAAAGGTTGTTTACAGGTGCTGTATCATCTACTGTAAATCCTATAGTCTTTTCAACATCATTACCTGCCTTATCAGATACTGTATATGTAACAGTATAATATCCGTCATCATTGATATAGAAAGGTCCTTTTCCTGAACTCTTGATGGTTTCTGTTCCACCCCAAGGAATCTCTCTTAGTATCAGAACATCTACAGTATCTTCATTGCTGTCAACAACGTTAACGCCTGTTGTTAATTTTCCATGGTAGCTGTTTGTTAGATTATATTCCTCACCATTAAGAAGAGTTGTTACTTCAGGAGCTGTCTTATCAATGGTAAAGTTCTGTGACCATGAATTTGAAAGCTGTCCATCATCTGTTGCCTTTACCGTAATCTTATAATCCCCTTCACTTGAAGCCTTTATGGTTCCATTCCAGGTAGTACCACTCTGTGTCCATGTAACTCCCAGAGTATGACCATTTGCGTCAGTAACACTGATGCCTGTCCTCTTAAGGTTTGAATCAACGATAGTAACAGATATTGTTACATCCTGATTGAAATATGTAGGATGATTACTCTTCTTCGCCTTTGTATCGATCTTTCCCGTGACATCAGGTGCCACACCATCGGCTCTGAAGGTTGTCTCATAGGATGCTTCATTACCTACAGCATCCTTTGCATAAAGCTCAACTGTATAATCCTTTGTTGGATCAGGTGTGCTTCCCAGTAACTCGGAAAGCTTTTTGCTTCCGAAAGGATCAGTAGTCTTAACTGCTCCGTTTATCCTTAGTTCAACCATTCCCGGTGCTGACAGACCACTGAGACTGTCAGATGCAGAAAACTCAATTACAGGATCTGAATCTGAAACAACTGTTCCATCCACATCCGAATACGGTTTTCCGTCTACCTTAAGTGAGATAACAGGCTTATCCTTATCAACCTTATATGTCTCACTGAATGTTGCACTTTCATTTCCGGCCTCATCATAAGCTTTAAATGTAACCGGTGTTCCGGTTGCCGATGTAGACTTATTTACAGTTGCATAGAAAGGTGATCCTGTGTATTCATCCTTATCTGTTCCGGTAGCAACTGTCTTTGCTATTCCGGATGATACTGTTCCATCGTCTACAGTTACTTTGAGAACCAGATTATCATACCACTTTGTTGCATCAATAAGATTTCCGTTTCCATCTGTAACACTTATGGTAGGATCGGTAATATCGATGCTTATTACCTTGGTATTATGTGTGGTTTCACATCCATTAATATTCTTTACAGTCAGTGCTACAACATAACCCGCCTTTGACTGTGTATCATCATACTGATATGTGACTGTATAAACCCATGCACCTTCTGAGCCGGATTTTGTTGCCTGATCTGTAATATTTGTCTTAACACCGTCAACATCTATGATTATTCCGTCGTTAGCTTTTGATTCAAGCTCAAACATGGTTTCGATAGTATATGTGACAGTTACCTTTTTATTACTGAGATCCTTCCACTTTACAAAATCATTATCTGTAAATGTATCAGGATTAAATACCTCTGTTATAGTTGCCTTCTCATTAAGATATGTAAGAGTGATAGTATATGTATCGGAGTTTCCTGCATTATCTTCAATGTAGATTTCTACTTCCTTACTTCCGCCGCCTGACTGGGATGTGTCTTTTAAAAGAGAATAGTTAACTGTTCCGTCTGGGGCGATAGTTGAGGTTACATCATTTCCATCAATAGTAAGTAATGCAATACCACTACCATCTGAATCGCTGTCATCACGTTCCTTCTGCATATCAGCAACCTTAAACTCGAAATCCACATCCTTCATGGCTGTAACGGTTGCTGTATAACTTTTACCGGATCCCTCTACTGTAACAGGATCAGAATCCTGAGAAAGTGCAAAATCACCATCTACATAAGGATCAGTATCATCATAGAATACCTGCGCTACCTTTGAAGGAACAACATAGCTTGTGGTACCGCCTTCATAAGCTGACTCGGCAACCATGGCTATATAGTTTGTTCCATGAATAAGGTCAACATATCCGGATACTTCTGATCCGGGAGTAAATGAACTTATATCTACCGAGGAATAATCACCACTATCTTTACTTGTAATAGAAGCATTATCCGCATTAACTATCCAAAGATTGCTAAGTGATGCAGAAGCATCCTCAATACTTATCACTGAGCTATAGGATACAGTGCCCTGTGTCTTATTTTTATATATAACTGTAGATGAATCTGAAACTGTATCAGCATCCACCTTTTCTTCCGCGAAAGAAGGTCTTGGATTACTGTAATTTACATCTATAGTAAATGTATCTGATTTTTTAGGAGTAGCTTTATCTTCAACTGTAACAGAAAAACTAATGCTATCATCATGAGTTACTGATGCAGGAGCATTTATAGTAAATGAATAAGCATTACCACTGCCTGTAGGTTCTGTATAACTTCCACTGGTTCCGGTTACTGTTATAGTAGAAGTAACCTCTGAATCAGTTGTAAAGTTTACAGTTATATCCTTTGACGCACTGAGTGTTCCGGTCTGCGGCACAGAAAGAGCATACGTACCTGTAGTCATATCTCCGGGGATTGTAACCTCATCATAGGTCGCACTGAAGCTCATAAGAACATGATTGTTAATTGTTCCTGATTCGGTTTGACTGAATAAATCTGCAGAGCCACCTGTACTCGGTGCTTTGATCACCTTTGTTATATCGTAAGTTCCGTCAGCATCAAGTTTGTTGATTTCAGCATTTACACCTTCAAGTGATGTAAATTCTGAAGCAGTTCCGCCATCCCTGGAAACCTCATAAGTAACAGCACCATAATACTTCTGACTGTCAGTTTCTGTTACATCTATATCTGTAACAGATGCCGGATCTGAAGTTGCATCAAACGCCAACTGCTCAGGATCATAAGTGTCGATCGTTATAGTTTTTGCTAATTCATATTCATGAGATGCTATATCAACAATCAGATGATTATATGGCCCGGATTCGTCACTATACTCGGTATAATGATAAAATGCATAAAGAGTATTACCATTAGTTACTGTTCCGGGATTATCACCCGAACCATCCGGGGCTGTACGCCATACAACCTCATAACTTGCATTGACATTCACTTCTGTCGGATCAGTAAGACCGGTGGGATCTAAATAATAACTCGCACCGTCATCATCAGTATACAGAGTTTTACCACAAAAACTAGACTCCGATCCATCAGCCGGAACATTAAAAGTAATTCCCGTTGCCGGAGCACTGATATTTACAGAATCCGCCGAATTGTTATAAACCTGATTTATATAACCGTCATCCGTTACATCTGTTACTGCAGGAGTGGTGGCTTCAACATCTGCAGACCGGTCGTTAAAGTAAACAACCGAAAATGCCATAGCTGCTGCCATGAAAAATGCGAGGATTCTCATCGACAGCGGATTCTTCGGCTTTTTCTGTCCTTTCTTATTTATAACCATACTTTTCTCTCCCTCCCTTATAGACTCTCATCCGTATGGACGACAGTCTCGCTGTAGATAACGGTAATACCGGGCTGATCCAGACCACCGCCCTGTTTAACCGAATCATTCCCGGGTGCCATATCGCTTTTAAGCACCGATGTCGTCTCCGGGTTATAGGTTCCATAAACATCTTTATCTGACAGACCACTCATTTCCGCTGTGAGTACATCGGTCTTATCAGCTTCTTCATCCAGATCATCATCATACATATTCATTCCTGTAACTGTTGATGATGTTGATCTGAGAACATCAGTCGTTTCATCACCTGATTCATCATATGATTCAGGTCTTTCTTTTCCTTCTTCCTTCGCATCCCTGGATGTTAATACATCTGTTGCAGCATCCGCATCATCATCGTAATCTTCATTACTGCCTTCTTCGTAGTATTCTTCAGCCTGCGAAAGAATATCTGTAGCCTTTTCCATCTCCAGTACAGATGTGGGGTCCTCACTTGCATCAGCCTTATTTTTCATTTCATTATATGTAAGAACCTCTGTTGACTCTTCTTCAAGATTTCTTCTCGCCTTCTCAGCAGCACTTTCAGCAGCTCTTTTAGCATCCTCTGCAGCTTTACGCGCTATATCGTCTGAAGAAGTACTGTCCTTCACGGAACTTTGTTTAACCGGACTCTCTGTATTCGAAGATTTCTTTCTGGTCTCGGAAACATCAATATCTCTTGCCTGGATATTTCCGCTTCGCCTCTTCTTTTTATTTGCTGTTGCCGCATGTCCTCCGGCTCTTATCTCTTCAATCGCCTTTTTCTGTGTTCTACCGGTTACAACTCCGAATGCATCAGGTATCCTCATAACAAAGAATATCACTATTGATGCGATGAGGAAGATAGCAGCGAGTATCAGTCCACCGTAGAACATGATGTCATATATTCCCATAGCTTACTCCTCCTCTCCATCTGCACCTTTATCTTCAGTAGTACCTTCGGTATCCTCAGAGGCGTCTTCTTTTTCTTCTTCTTTGCCGTCATTTATTGAACCGTCCTCCAGTCCTTCCATGACCGACGATCTCTTTATCCAGTTAGGATTACTGTCTATACCTTCTATCTTATTACCTTCATTGTATATTTTCAGAATATTTTCCTTCTGGTCGTTTGTCCACTTGCCCGGATCCTTCTGTTTAGCTTCGTAGCTTGCATATACGTAATTCAAATGCTCCGAATATACCTTAACAGCATTTGCATTTCCGCCGCCCATGGCTTTTTCTGTTTCTTCATAAGTCTTGATAGCAGAATCAGAATCTCCAAGTTTTGCATATATATCGGCAATCCTGCACTTGTAATTTACATATGACTGGATAAGTGCCTGAGCACTTGCCCCGTCTCCACCTTCGCTTACATTTACCTTTCCTTCTATCTGGTCGATAACTTCCTCATAATAACTGAGTGCAAGCTTATAGTTTGCTTCGCTGGAATCCTTTTCAGCCAGTGAATAATATATCTCAGCCAGATCACAATTATATTCGAAGAAATAATCTGCCATATCTTCTCCGGTATAATCACCCAGATCTTTTACTGCCTGTGTCATTATTTCCTCTGCCTTCTCGGGAACTCCCGGTGTATTGATATATGTTACATATATCTTTCCCACAGTCTTGTAATTTTCAAACTTCTGTCCCTTATCGTTTGAGAAGCTTCCTGTGTTATATGAAGCAAAACCGTTAACATTATCAATAAGCTCGTTAACATTTACGTTTGTACTTGAAAGTATGAGAGCTATACTACCGTAATAATCAGACAGCTCGCCATATTGTTCATCTGTCTTATCTACCATTTTGAAATACTTTGCTGCAGCACTGTAATCATTAAGCTCAGTAAAATATGTAAGACCTAATTTGAAAAGAACCTCATCATTTTTGTCAACGTTTTCATATTTATTCTTTACACGATTTGCGATTGTATTGAGTCCGTCCTCAACCTTCAGCTCTGTATTTCCGTTTGCATCGATATCTTTTGAAGAATCAATATATGTATCGATGTACTTGATATATGCTTCTGCATCTTCTCCGTTAAGCTCAAAGGCTCTTTTGTATTCAGTTGCGGCAGCCGAATACAGTCCGTCGGTTTTAAACTCATTTCCTTTTTCTATATAAGCTATATAGTTATCCCCGGCTATTCTGTCCATTCCTGCCTTACCGATAAGGGCAATTATGACAGAAACGATAGTAAGGGCAACTGTGATACCAAATATAGTAACCTTTTTCTTATTTGCTTTCTTATAGCTGTCATCAAGCTCTGTATAATGCTCAAGCGCATAAATAAGCTCTGAACATGACTGATATCTTTCATTGGGATTCGGCTTTGTACATTTAAGTATGATAGACTCAAGTCCTGTTGAAAGCATCGGGTCGATCTCTCTGATAGGAACCATTTCATATGGAGGCTCCTGAGGATTCTTTCCCGTAACCATGTGATAGAGTGTTGCACCGAGATTGTAAATATCTGTACGGGCATCTGTTTTATAGATACCACGTCCCTGAGCATCACCAAACTGCTCCGGAGCCGCATAACCTCTGGTACCGAGAGCTGTTGTATCTGCATTATTTTCTATATCATATGTCTTAGCTGTACCAAAGTCGATCAGCTTAACACCGCCGTCAGGCTTAAGCATTACGTTTGAAGGCTTCATATCACGATATATGATAGGAGGATTCATGGAATGCAGGTATTCAAGAGCAGAAGCCAGTTCAAGTCCCCACTCAATAACCTGTTCCTGTGAAAACTTTCCAACCTCTTTCAGCTTATCTGCCAGGTTCTCTCCTTCTATGAAGTCCATAACAACGCAAATGGTTCCTGCGTGTTTAACTATATCGATAATCCTCGGAATAACAGGATGATCGACATCCTTAAGGATATTTGCTTCACGCTCAAGTCCCTTAAGGAGGATCTCTGTACTTTTTGAACCATCATTTTTGATTTCCTTAACCGCAAGCTGCATATTCATGCGGTTGTTACGCGCCAGATATACGATGGACATTCCACCTTCACCTATCTGTCGAAGGATCTCATATTTTTCGTCTAAGACGGTACCTTCTCTTAACATATTTCTCTATACTCCATCACTTAGTCTTTATTGCTGCTACTGTAATATTATCGCTTTCTTTACGGTTCTTAACCAGCTCTGTCAGATATACACATCCATATTTCAATTCTTCCATATTGGATGTATTGTTCGGTCCCAGTTTTTCCATTATTTCATCTTCGGTTATCTGATGTCTGAAACCATCTGAACAAACAAAATATACTGCATTTCTCTGAACCTTACCCTTCAGAAAATCAGGGGTTACAGTTGCAGATGCTCCGACGCACTGAAGAAGAACACTTCTTCTCGGATCTATTCTTGCTTCCTCCGGAGTCATTCTTCCGGCCGCTATCTCTCTGGCTACAAAGGTCTGATCCTTTGTAAGTATTCTCACAGAGTTATGAAGCTCGTACACACGACTATCACCCACGTGTACTATATAGAACTCATCCTTGTACATCAGTATTGCTGAAACCGTAGTTCCAAGCATTATATTGTTATCCGAACCATATATTCCCAGAAGTCGGTTTTCTGTCTGGATAATACTACTCCAGTCATCTCTAAGTCTGAGAGGCGAAAATGAATGTTCTATAACCTGTGTTGTAAATTCTTCATCAAACCATCGACAGAAGGATGTAATTACTTCCTTTGATGCCAGTTCACCTTTTGCAAGACCACCCATACCATCACATACTATAGCAAATGCCACCTGTCCATCCGGTGTATCTATAATACGAATTGCTGTCGAGTCCTGATTTGTACTTTTTCTAATACCAATATCAGTATTATATGTTGCAGCGTATTCCATTTATCTATTCCCTTCTCGCTTGTTTTTAGTCCCTGAGGAGGAATACGAAGTCTTCATCTCCGAACTTCACTTCCATATTAGCTTTAAGCAGAACTTCTCTGCCCGGCTCAAGTTTTTCACCATCTACAAATGTTCCGTTTGTAGAATCATTATCCTTTAGATAATTTACCCCATTTCTGCGAATGATAATTACATGAACCCTGCTTATTGCAGAATTATTTTCAAGAGCATAGTCTGCGTGAACCTTAGACTTACCTATTTTAAACTCATCTTTAGTGATATATATCTTTTCACCCGTCTTCTTTCTTACAAAATGAGGACGTGGAACGCTTTGCTCTACCACTGGGGCCGGGGCCGGAGCTGCTTCTTCAGCCTCTCTCATAATTGTATCAAGAGAAACCATATCACCCTGATCATCCATCTCCGGTGCTTTAGGTGCTTTAGGTGCTTCCGGTGCTTTAGGTGCTTCCGGTGCCTTTGGTGCTTCCGGTGCTTTCGGCATCTCTGGTGCCTTTGGTACTTCAGGAGCCTGTGGTGCTGTTCCCATCGGTGGTACCGGGGTTTTCGGCATCTCTGGTGCCTTTGGTGCTTCCGGTGCCTTTGGCATTTCCGGAGCCTTCGGTGTATCTTCTATCGGCTTACCCGTCATTGGATCGAATCTTCTTACCGGCTGCTGTGGCGCCTGTGGTACTGTTCCCATCGGTGGTACCGGGGCTTTCGGCATTTCCGGTGCCTTTGGTGCTTCCGGTGCCTTCGGTTCTGTTCCCATCGGTGGTACCGGGGCTTTTGGCACTTCCGGTGCCTTTGGCGCTTCCGGGGCCTTTGGCATTTCCGGAGCCTTCGGTGCTTCCGGTACTGTTCCTACTGGCGGAACTGGTGCCTTTGGCATCTCAGGTGCTTTCGGTGTATCTTCTATCGGCTTACCCGTCATTGGATCGAATTTTCTTACAGGCTGTGGTGGTACCTGCGGCGCTGTTCCCATCGGCGGTACTGGTGGTACCGGGGCTTTTGGAACTTCTGGTGCCTTTGGCATCTCAGGTGCTTTTGGCGCTTCCGGTGCTTTCGGTGTATCTTCTATCGGCTTACCCGTCATTGGATCGAATCTTCTTACCGGCTGCTGCGGTGCCTGCGGCTGTCCCATTGGTGGTACTGGTGGTACTGGGGCTTTCGGCATCTCTGGTGCCTTTGGCGCCTGTGGTGCTGTTCCCATCGGTGGTACTGGTGGTACCGGGGCTTTCGGCATCTCTGGTGCCTTTGGCGCCTGTGGTGCTGTTTCCATCGGTGGTACTGGCGGTACTGGGGCTTTCGGCATCTCCGGTGCCTTTGGTGCTTCCGGTGCCTGTGGCTGACCCATCGGTTTTCCTGTCATCGGATCAAATCTCTGTACAGGCTGCTGTGGCATCGGCTGACCCATTGGTGGCACTGGTGCCTTCGGTGCTTCTGGTGCTTTCGGCATCTCCGCTGTGGCTGACCCATCGGTTTTCCTGTCATCGGATCAAATCTCTGTACAGGCTGCTGTGGCATTGGCTGACCCATTGGTGGCACTGGTGCCTTCGGTGCTTCCGGTGCCTGCGGCTGACCCATCGGTTTTCCTGTCATAGGATCAAACCTCTGTACAGGCTGCTGTGGCATTGGCTGGCCCATCGGCTGCTGCGGTGCCATCGGCTGACCCATCGGCTGCTGCGGTGCCATCGGCTGACCCATTGGTGGTATAGGACCACCCATCGGCTGCTGCGGCATCTGTCCTGCTCTGTTTCTCATGACACCAACCTTGTCAACCTTAGCGCCGGGACGGGAAACTCCTGCCAACTGTGCATCTCCGACCTCAACAAGAAGCTCTGTTACCAGAACCATAAAATCACTTAACGAAAATCTATCCGAATTTACTTTCGTGAGAAGTCTGGCCACATAATTGTCCTTATCTTCTTCACGGAATCTCATATGCGATATAACACTTCTAAAGAATCCGGGAAGTTCAGAAACATCCATGTTCTGATTCTTAATTGGAATAATGTAAACATATGTCTCAAGCGTCTGCTCATCTATATAAACACAATCAGCATCCTTAATAATATAGCTTACGGGAATACTGTGTTTTCCGATATCCATTCCGGTAGCCAGATTTTTTATTATCGTAAGAGCTTCACCCTTGGATAATACCTTCTTCAGGAAAGATGACAACTGAACCGTACGTGGTATCTGAGAATATACAGCACGGGTAGAACCATCTTCTCTGTAATAGATCGGAGCAGTCATTTCTATCAGATTGCCATTAAGTCTGCCAAGAGCTGTATCGTCAAGAACATCTGTTGATGTCAGCTCATATCTCATTGTTACACTGTTTCCGCTTGAATCAAATATTACATTCTTTTTTTCCATTTTTGCCCCCAAATTTCCTTAAAAATATACCTAATTCTTTAATCACAGATAGTCCAGAGCGTTTTTACACCCTGAACTACCATTTTTTCATATTAACCGACTTTGAATATAAACTCCTCATCGCCCAGCTTTATCTTGCTGTTATCCTTGAGTGCCACCTCTTCCTCATCCTTTACTTCAACATCATTAACATATGTATGATTGGTGGACTTGTTATCCTTAATGAAGTATTCGTCACCCTTATGAAGAATAATAGCATGCTGACGGCTTATTGCACCGTTTCCGTTTACACGATAATCAACGCCTCGGCTTGCCTTGCCTATTTTAAATACCGGCTTGTTGATCATTATTCTTTCTTCAGTATTTACTCTGATAAGGTAAGGATTGATCTTGAGAGTTCCTGTACTTCCGAGAATGGTATTATCAATAACCGCATCCTTCTTTGCTGCAGGCTCTTTCTTATCAGCAGAATCCTTCTTTGCCGCATCCTTCTTGGAATCTTTCTTTGAATCCTTTTTCTCAGATGCTTTCTTATCGTTAGACTCTTCAGCTTCTGCCTCAGCAGCGGCTGCATCCTCTTCCTCTATAGCCTCTTCAGCGGCTTTCAGCATTGCAACTCTGCTGACTCTCACAGGTTTACTATCCGCATTGCTCTCATTTGCTGAACCCTTTGAAGGCTTTTTAGGAGCAGTTCCGACTATCTCATTGAGTCTTGCCTTAATATCCTCTATGGATTCTGTATGCTCCTGTTCTCTTTCAGTCTTTATTCTGATTCCTTCATGAACAGGTTCATCCGGTTCTCCCTCGATTTCTTCAACAGCCTCGTCAACCTTTGCCGCTTTTTCCTCTTCAGCTTTTGCTGCAGTCTTTGCTTCCTCTTCCTTTATAGCAGCTTCAACAGCTTCCAGATCAATATCGTCTTCCTCATCATCACCTATTTCAGGAAGCTTTCCGTCTTCACCCTGGAGATCTCTCAAAACATCCGTTGAGTCATCCGGTCTATTATCTTCTTCCTCAGTTGCAACGTTATCTACAATCTCAGCTCCGTCCTCAGTAGCTATACTCTCTTCTTCAGAATAAGATATTCCGGCATCCTGCATCATTGCTTCTGTAAGACCGATAAGTCCTCTGAGGTTAAATGAATCTCCGTTTATATATGTAAGAAGCTGTCCTACATATGATACATCTTCATCTACATCATATTTCATTCCGGCCATCAGCTGCCTTACAAAGCTCTTAAACTCAGTTGATACTGATGCTTCACCTTCAACAGGAAGATATAAGAACTGTATATCAAGAGTTTCCTCATTTATATACATATATCCCTTGTTAAGGATAATGTATGAAAGAGGAAGTGCATACTCCTTTATGCTTATCATCCCAAGTGAAACATTTCTCAGAATCTTGAATACCTTTTCTCTGTTTATAACATTCTGAGTATATGTTTCCAATGATGTCAGTCCTGTTACATCATATGTCAGATAGTCAAAATCATCATCTTCTTCATATATGATATCAAGGACTTCCGGCATTTCATTATCTTCACAATAATCAAGAACATCCTCATCAACATCCATTCCTTCACCCATTGTATAGGTCAGGTAACGCTCACGTCCGATATTCTTTGCTGTAAAAATAAATCTTCTCATAATTGTCTGAAACCTCCTATTAAGTCAGTATTTCAAGTATATTTCTAATCATCTGTGTCATTGCTCCAGATATCATCTTCTACGTTGTTTTTCTTATAAGCACTCTCTGCATCTATATCCTGTATACCATCACCGTTCGTATCAGTTCCGCCTATATACTGATCCTCGTGCTCTTCGTAGGTTTCGGAGAATGCATGTTCTCCCTTTTCCTCGTTTACGACCCTGTAATATAAATAGGTTGTATCATCAGGATTTAATGCCGCCTTAATACATGCCACTCCCGGATTTGAGATAGGTCCTACCGGAAGGCCTTTGTACATATATGTATTATATGGAGACTTAAGAGCCAGATCATCTGTAGTCATTCTCTCAATATTGTACTTGCCGTCCGTTAATGGATAAAGAACCGTCGGGTCGATCTGAAGAAGCATATCCTCATCAAGTCTGTTATATATAACAGATGCGATCTTAGGTCTCTCTTCATCCAGCTTCGCTTCTCTCTCTATCATGGAAGCAACTGTAATTACTTCATATGAAGTCATACCTCTCTCAAGAGCCTGTGACTTCATTTCATCCGTATAATAAGCGTCAAATGCATTCAGCATCATCCGCACAAGATCTGTTGCTTTTGTATTCTTTGTTATGTCATATGTTGCCGGGAAAAGATAACCCTCCAGCTTATATCTTACATCCGCTCCTGAAGGAACATCTGCCAGATACTCGAAATCATTTGCGGTTACGGATTTAACTGCATTTATAAATTCCGTTTTAGTACAAATACCCTCATCTTCACATTTTGCAGCTATCTGATCCACTGTAAAGCCCTCGGGGATAACCAGCTGTTTTACGGTCTTATGCTCATCATCCTCCTTGGACATGACCTCCATCATTTCAAGAGTATTCATACCCTTATGAAGCGTAAATGTTCCGCTCTGCAGTCTTCCTCTGTACTGGGAATCCTGAAGTCTCGAAACAAAGGCACCCTCATATTTGATAAGCCCCTTTTTGTGAAGTATCTTTGCAATTTCTTTAACAGATGCATCCTTTGGTATCTCTACAACAACCTCTTCACCGGGTCTGGATTCTGTACTTGTAAGTTCTTCCTGATAGGCTGCTCTATAGTTATTTATATGATTTGAAACTATTATAAACAGCAGAAGAGCGGCCGTAAGGCCGATAGCTAGCTTAACTATTTTTATCATTACGTAATTTTCTACCTCGATGATGATTTTATGTAAAGTAACCCACTTTGACTAATATATTCTATCATCTTTCAGTCAGAATCGCAACTGCCCTTTTTATTCCTTTTGAAATATCCACCTTTGCGGACCATCCAAGTTCCGTAAGCCGTCTGTTATTCATGATTTCCGGCGTTTTCTTTGTATAATCGACAGCAGGCTCTGCTTCATCCTCTTTATTAGCAAATACAAGCTTCAGCCCTTTTTCCGGAAATGCTTCCACCGCCTTTTTCGCAAATCCCCGAATAGTTATGTCACATGATTTATCAGATATGTTATATGGCTGCATATCCTCACCATCCAGCATGACTCTGAACACCGCTCTTACGGTATCCGTAACATAACAAAATGATCTGTATGGAGCTCCGTTACTTTTTAAAAGAATATCCTCTCCTCTGATCACATTTGCGATAAACTGAGCCCATACTCTGTCATCATCCAGACTCGCAGCACCGAAAATATAGCTGGGTCTGACTATCTTTATACTCATTCCATACTGCTTTGCATAGCTTGCCGCAAGAGTTTCAGAGGCTCTTTTACCGATAGCATAACAGTTCTTATATAAATCAGGATCCACATATCCCTGCATTTCTTCAGTCAGTTCCTTCGACCCATCCGTGATATCACCATACACCTTGAGACTTGAAACGAGAAGTACTGTTGCTCCGTAGTCCTTTGCATAAGAAAGAGCATTATCAGTTCCCACAAGATTTGCTCTGATGGTACCAACCGGATCATTTTCAAAATGCCATGCAGAAGCCTGACTTGCTGCATGGATTACGAAGTCCGATCTGATCCCGAAATCAAATGGTTCACAGACATCCTGCTCTATGAGTGTCAGGTCATCTCTCTCAGCAAGTGCACCGTACTTCCTTTCTGCCCTCTCAAGATTTCTGACCATTCCGACTATATTTATCCTTGAACTCTCAGAATCAGCTGTCACATTTTCCTTAAGCCCATCATTATGAAGCAGCATTGCCGTCACTATATGAAATGCAATAAAACCGGCCGCTCCTGTTACAAGAACCGTCTTTCCCGATAGTTTGTTCCAGTCAATACTATCCTCAGCTATTTCCGCTATATCTTCAAAAAGCGTTCCTTTAACTATTTCCTCTACTCTTAATCCCATATACATTTCTTCCCATTATCCGGTCTGACCGAAACGATGCTTCAGCCGCTTACTGTGATTCATCTCCCAGCTCTTCCTCTGCAAACTGCTTAAAATGCTTATAGAAGAAGCTGGCTCTCAGAGTATCCATATCCTCCGGAGTTGTTACCTTTATATTTGTTCTCTCTCCGATAAACAAATGTACCGCTTCTCCCAGTTCTATGAACAGCTCACTTGAAGAAACAGGATTGGTTATTCCCCTTTTCTCAGCCTCGCTGTGAGCCCACAGTATCTTCTCCATGGTATAGCCCTGAGGCGCCTGGGTTATATACATAGAGCTTCTCTTATAACTCTTTTTGCAGAGTTCACCGTCCTCACTGTATAGCAGTGAATCTATACTTGGGGTTACGGGAACTGCAGTTCCGTATTTTCTCGTATTCTCTATACAATTTGTTATAAGCTTTTCAGAAAGCATAGGTCTGACACCGTCACATATCAAAATGATATCATCCTTTGCCTTCGCAACCTTTGCAGTCTCAACAACACCGTTATGAATAGACTCATATCCGGTTTCGCCTCCCGGAATAACAGCCCTGACTTTCTTTATTTCATATTGCTTCAGCAGTTCATTCAGATAATCTATCCAGTCTGCCTTACATGCAATGACTATGTCATCGACCTCACTATGACGTTCAAAGTGTTCCACAGTCCTTATGATTATCGGTTTCCCCGCAACCTTCAGGAATTGTTTTGGCATATCAGATGATTTCATACGGCTTCCTACGCCGCCCGCAAACAGCATCGCTGTGATCATATATTACCCCTTTCGAGACAACGTCTAGCACACCTGTTTATAATCCTTCAGGAAATCTCCGAGCTCCTTGGCAGCCTGTTTCAGCACATCCAGCTCAGGAAGATAAACTATTCTGAAGTGATCCGGAGTCTCCCAATGGAAACCTCCACCATGAGTGAAAAGTATTTTCTTATTCCTCAGAACATCAAGCGCAAATCTTTCATCATCCTTTATTTCAAATCTGTCTACATCCATTTTAGGGAAGCAGTAAAATGTAGCCTCAGGCTTTACAACTGAAAGCCCCGGTATATCATTTATCAGATTTACTATACATTCTCTCTGCTCATATATCCTTCCACCCGGTCTGATAAGCTCCTGGGTTTCCTCTGTAAGCTTTAATGCCGGGGCGATCAGAGACTGGGCAGGAACATTTGAGCAAAGTCTCATGGACGAAAGAAGCTTTATTCCTTCAATATATCCACTCGCATTACTCTTATCACCGGAAATGGACATCCAGCCGACTCTGTAGCCTGCTATAAGATGCGACTTGGAGAGTCCGTTAAATGTGATGCACATAAGATCCGGAGCAAGACTGGCTATGGACACATGTTTCTTTCCATCCATAACAAGTCTATCATATATTTCATCCGCAAATATGATCAGATCATGAATTTTGGCAAGCTTTACTATTTCCATCAAAAGGCTTTCAGGATAAAGTGCTCCTGTGGGATTGTTGGGATTAATAACAACAATACCTTTTGTTCTCGGAGTTATTTTACGCTCTATATCCTTTATATCCGGATACCAGTTTGACTGTTCATCACAGATATAATGAACTGCAGTTCCTCCTGCAAGAGTTACCGATGCAGTCCAGAGAGGATAATCCGGTGACGGAACAAGTATCTCATCACCATAATCCAGAAGTCCCTGCATGGAAAGGGTGATAAGCTCACTTACACCATTTCCGGTATAAATATCATCTATACTCACATTTGGGATATTCTTGGACTTATCATACTCAAGTATTGCTTCTCTCGCGGAAACAATACCCTTTGAATCCGAATACCCCTCTGTTTTTGTAAGATTATCCGACATTATATCTATAAGCTCCTGGGGAGCTCTGAATCCGAAGGGTGCAGGATTTCCTATATTTAGTTTAAGGATTTTCTCTCCTGCAGCGGTCATTCTTGCTGCTTCGTCCATTACCGGACCACGGATATCGTAGCAGACATTATTTAACTTTACTGATTTGTTAAAGACTCTCATGTTGGCACCTTCTTTTGAATTTATATGATAATGATTTACTCCGTAAATCATACATCCTCGTGTTTCGCACTTCGCACGACCTATTATGACATACGGATTGCTTCGCTACTTCGTAGCTTTCGCAATCCTGAAACACTCGGATTTTCATGATTTACTCCGTAAATCATACATCCTCGTGTTTCGCGTGCAACAAGGTCAACGCGCCTTTTCTGCAAGCAGAAAGGCACCTTGACTTTGTTGCACTTATGTCATAATACCACTGTAAACCAAAAAAAGCCACTATTTTGTGGCTTTTTTGATAAAAATAATATAATTTTATGTTAACCACACTTGCAAACCTTTATCAGTTCTACTTTTCCCGTGTTTTGGTTCCTCAGCCTTTTCATTATCAGTTTATATGCTGTTATAAGGAACACATCTGCAAATATCCAGGCCAGCGGGCTTGCCATACAAGCTGCTATATAACCGAACTTCGGAACAAGAATAAAGCCGGTCAGTCCTCTTGCGATCATTTCAAATACTCCGGCCATTATGGCAAGTATTGAATATCCCATTCCCTGTATCAGAAATCTGACTGTATTTACCAGTGACAGTGTGAAATAGAACATAGAGTTATATCTGAGGTACATTTCTGTATTCTTTAACAGCAGGGCACTCGGATTATCTATAAACAGTTTTATAAAGCTCTGCCCGAATACACTTAGCACCACAAATGCAGCAAGAGAATAAACAAATCCTATGGCTACGGACCATTTTAGTCCCGAGCTTATCCTGTCATATTTCTTCGCACCCATATTCTGGCCGCCATAGGTGGCAGATGTATTTCCAAGGGCATCAAATGGACAGCAGAAAAACATACTTACCTTAAGTGCAGTTGCCGAGGATGCAACATAAGTACTACCCAGTACATTTACGGCAGACTGAAGTATAACGCTTCCGATAGCTGTTATTGAATACTGAAGTCCCATGGGAACACCCATATATAAAAGACGTCCGATATATCTTTTATCCGGCTTTATCTCATTTTTTCTGAGTCGGAGTATTTCAAACTTCTGATGCATATATAATATACAGAGAAGACCGGCCAGAAGCTGGGATATAACTGTTGCCCAGGCAGGACCGGCTATGCCGAATGGTCCGACCAGTAAGATATCCAGACCTATATTTACCACTGATGAAAACAGAAGAAAATAAACCGGCGTTTTGCTGTCTCCCAGGCTCCTCATTATTCCCGATGCAAAGTTATATAAGATCGTAACAGGAATACCAATGAAGATTATGGAAATGTATGTATATGATTCATTTATGATGTTTTCCGGAGTCTTAAGCCCGCGAAGTATGGGCATACAAAGGAAATATACAGCCACTGTTATAATGACTGAAATAAATACAGCTGCCCAGATACCATTTGCAAGAAATTTCCTCATAGACGGAAAATCCTTAGCACCGAACATCTGCGCAACAGGGATGGCGAACCCGGAACATATTCCCATACAAAATCCTATTATCATAAAATTGAGACTTCCGGTGGCACCTACTGCCGCAAGACTGTCCTCACCCAGATTTCTGCCGATTATGACTGTATCAACCACACTGTAAAACTGCTGGAACAGATAACCTACAAGTGTAGGAATCATAAATCCCAGAATATGCTTAAATGGGGATCCCATTGTCATATCTACTGTCTTCTTATTAGCCATTTCATCTACCTCTCTTATCCCTGAAAGTAATAGTGTCTGACAGTTACTGTATTTGATCATTTATTAGTTGTTTGAATGTTATACCACTAAAAAAAATATAGTTCAATCCCCCAAAAAACGACAAAAATATAAAAAATCAGCTATTTTACAAAACAGCTGATTTTTATATTAATTATTATTCTATTTACAGATACCATCGGCGCCGCACCACCAGTTTCCGACATATTCATTCGATGCCATGTAGCCATTTGTCTTAAAATAGTACCAGTTTCCGTCTATCATCTGCCACTGGCTGTTCGGATACCAGCCTGTGGAGTCTTCATACCACCAGCCTGTGGAATCACTCTTCCAGGACCCAACACCTGAGTATGTACATGTACCATCATCATTTATCCACCAGCCGCCGATCCACTGGCTGGTGGCCATATATCCATTTGAATCAAAATAGTACCAGTTTTCATCCAGCTGAAGCCACTGACTTACCGGGTAGTTGCCAGACTTATCTTCAACCCACCATTTACCATCGCCGCCCTTCCAGGTGTACTCTTCGCTAATATATTTATCAGGCTTACACTGAACGACGCGGTTACTCTCGTTATTCTGATAAATCTTTACGCCTGTATAAGATGCAGCAAATGTCTCAAAGGCTTCACGGCTTATCTTACCTGAATCATTTACACAATCCCAGGTACCGTCAGCCTTCTCATTTGCATAGTAGTGATCCTTTTTTACTATAGCATTACCCTTTATCTCAAACTCCACATACTCATGAGGGATTCCTTCAGTTGTAGAAGGACCGTTCCTGTACCAGCAGAAATCATTTCTGGTTTCAGATGCCGTATAGTTTCCGTATCTCGGAATATCCATAGCACTTGTATCGAGTTTTACTGTCTTCCCTTCTTTATATGTATAGAAATCATCTATTGTAACAGGAGTACTGTCCTCATCACAGATAAGCTCGGGCATACCGTCACCATTCAGATCTGCTATCGAAAACGAGGTCATTCCGTATCTGTCGCTTACTTCAATATTTTCAAGTATCGTCTTATAGCTGTTAAGTGCATCAGTAAGTTCGCTTATTGATACTGCATAAACATCTGCTGCCTTATCTGCATTATTTCCAAAACAGGAAAATGCGATCAATGCAGAAGCTGATCCAAGGGCTATTTTTGAAATAAATCTTTTCTTAAATATATTCATTTACTACCTTCCGTAAAACCTAATCAACATCAACCGATGATGCAAAGTAACGAGCTCCCTCTCGACGAACTTCACTGTCTCGTATACTGTAAATATCATCGTAGTTATTTATAAGCATTTCTACTATGTATCCCGACATAGCTCCGCTTTCCACATACTCTGTGAGAGTCTTGATAACCTCTTCCTTTGACATACCCGGACGATAGGATCTGATTTCTGCAACCGCTGAGAAGATATCAGCTATAGCTATGATACGTGCCCCCATAGGAATATCATCCGCAGAAAGTCTGAATGGATACCCATATCCGTTCAGCTTCTCATGGTGAAGGGCAGCCCAACGGCCTATCTGTTCAAACCCTTCAACATCCTTCAGAAGAAGATTTGTATAGTAAGCATATTCCTTTACTATATTGAATTCCTCATCCGTCAGTTTGTCATTTTTCTCAAGAACGCTCTTCGGCACCTTCAGCTTTCCGATATCATGAAGATAACCGGCGATCATCATCATCTTACACTCATCCTCAGACATGCCCATTATCTCAGCAAGTCTGACTGCTGTTGCAGAAACTCCGGAGGAATGCATTACTGTATAAGAACTTCTGAAATCAATGATACGTGACATGAAACGGGCAAGAATTATCGCCTCGTCGAGTGTAACATTTCTCTCATCAGTAATATAGTGAAGGAATATCTCAGGCTGATGAAGAACCTCCATCCATACATATTCCTTTTCAGCAAATCTGAGAAATGCTTCCGTTACCGTAGAGCTTACTCCGTTTCCTGCAAGCTCTGATATGGCATCACAAATACTTTCAACCTGATTGAGCGCCGCGTCCTTCGGATCCAGCATGAATGCAACTCTGTCTGCAACATCTATTATCTCAGCAAAATCCTGAAACTTGTCAGAGCCGAACATCTCATCATCAACTTCCTGCTCCGGATCCGCAGCCTTCATAACCTCACATACTGTTTTAAGTCTGGGAACATCACCGATAATACCGATACCCGGGGCAGCCATATCCTTAAAATAGTATCTCTCCTGTCTTTCAGGCATCATTCCGATACCTACATCATAAAGAAGGCTCGCATATAGTATATCCTTCTTATCCTCATCGGAATAATCCATTTCATCTGCTATATTGTACGAAAGATATGCAACCATCTGATGAAGATTCTCTGTTTCGGGGCGAAGCAGATTCATAGCATTGGCATAACAGTTTGCAATATCCCTCATGTTAGTAAACTTCTTCTCCATAAGTCACCTCCCGATTTTAACCCATTACTCTTAATAGTATAACAGATTCTAGTGTTTTTTCATAATATTTTCTTATTATATTGACTTTATCCTGATTAAATACTATCATAGAGCAGGAATGGTTAGATACATTTAACTACCATTTCATTTTTCAACAGATTATATTGAATAAATAAAAGATGGTAAACAATATGAATTTAGCTACGATAATAGTTCTGATCATCATCATAGCGATGGTCATCCCTGCAATCCTTTATATTAAAAAACACGGTACCTGTGCCGGGTGTCCCGATGCAGGAGCCTGTCACGGAAACTGCACCCGTGATCTGAAAAGCGATCCCGAATACAAGGAAAAATCGGAAATGATTGATGACATCATTAAAAAACATAAAGCAAAATAACACAGACTTAGATCATCTGTCATTTACCGTTTCGGTTAATACCTTTTTTAAGTAAAACTCAATCCGAAAAGAAACGCCATGCCTGTCGGCATGGCGTTTCCATATCAAAGGAGTTTATATATAGATTAGCTAAGCTAATTTATACTCTGCTGCTACTGCTCTTTTTGCTCTTCTGATAAGTACCACAAGTATTGAAACAAATACTATCTCAAATATTAAGCCGCCAACAAATCCTGCTCCCAGAGAACCTGTTGTAATAATAGTACCTATCTGGTAGATAAGGAATCCAACTGTAAATCCTGTTGCAAGCTGAAGTCCTATAGCTCCCCACAGCCACTTCTTACTCTGCATCTCGGAGTTCATGGCTCCAAGTGCTGCGAAGCATGGAGGTGTATAAAGATTGAACATAAGATATGCAAGAGCTGCCACCTTTGTGATACCCATAGCGGTTGCGACTGCATTTCCGCTTCCTACAAGCTCAAGCTCCTCAGGATCTACAAGGTTTGTGATAGCATAAACCGTTGCTATAGTACCAACAACATTTTCCTTCGCAATAAAACCTGTGATAGCTGCTGCTGCCAGCTGCCATGCTGCTATACCAACAACCGGCACAAGCAGATATGAGAATGGTCCTGCTATACTTGCAAGGATAGATGTATCCTCAAGTCCTTCCTCAACAGGGCTGAAGCTCCAGTTGAAGCTCTGCATTATCTGTACTACTGTATTACAAACAAGAATAACTGTTCCTGCCTTGATGATATAAGCCTTACCTCTTTCAAGCATTGAAAGAACAGCATATTTTAAACTCGGAACCTTATACTCAGGAAGCTCTATAATAAAGAATGACTTTCTGAACTTAGCTGCCGTAATCGCTTTAATAAGAAGAGCACCCAGAAGGATCAGAACTATTCCTCCCATGTATGCTGCGAAGCTCACCCATTTTGCTTTCGGGAAAAATGCTCCGGCAAACAGTGCGATAACAGGAAGCTTGGCGCCACACGGCATAAAGGTTGCAAGCATGGCGGTTGCCCTTTTTTCTCTCTGGTTACGGATAGTACGACATGCCATAATGGCAGGAATTCCACAACCGGTACCAATGATCATTGGGATAACAGATTTACCCGAAAGACCAACTCTCTTAAATATAGGATCAAGCACAACTGTAGCTCTTGCCATATATCCGCAATCCTCAAGAATTGCTATGAGGAAATACATGACCATAACCAGTGGCAGGAATCCCACAACAGCACCGACACCACCTATGATACCATCAACCAGCAGTGCATAAAGCAGAGGATTCGCATCGGCCATCTTGTCACCTACCCAGCCCTGGAAGGATTCAATCCATCCCGCAAGGATATCAGCAAGCCAGGTTCCCACCGTAGTCTGTGATACATAGAAAACCGCCCACATAATACCGGCAAATATGATCAGTCCGAGGATAGGATTTGTAACAATCTTATCGATCTTATCTCCCACTGTTTTATTCTTTGTAAGAGTTTTTCTGACCTCAACTTCATCAACTATCTTATTTACATATTCAAATCTCTTTCTGTCGGCCTGTTCAACCTCTTCTTTATTTGTGAGATCGATATCCCCCTGAATGTAAGGAGCCTTCTGTCCGTTTCCTTCCAAATCCGAAGCTGTGGAAATAGCCTCTTTTATACCTTCGCTTGTGGTAGAAACAGTTCTTATTACCGGGCATCCCAGCTTCTCGGAAAGCTTATCGACATCGATCTTATTTCCCTTTTTATCATTTACGTCACTTTTGTTCAGAGCTACGACTACAGGAATATCCAGTTCAAGAAGCTGTGTCGTAAAGAAAAGGCTTCGACTCAGATTTGATGCGTCCACTATGTTGATAATGGCATCCGGATTTTCATGTTTTACATAGCTGCTTGTAATGCTTTCTTCAGATGTAAACGGAGACATTGAGTATGCCCCCGGAAGATCTACCGCGATTAACTCCTTTCCGGTATCATTATAGGCCTTTTTGATAGGACTCTCCTTCATGTCCACGGTAACTCCGGCCCAGTTACCTATCTTCTCTTTTCTTCCGGTAAGAGCGTTATACATAGTGGTCTTTCCACTATTGGGATTACCCGTTAACGCAATTCTCATACTACTCCCTCCTTCGTTAATGTATGATTATCTTTATTAAATATTTATAATAATGATTAGTATAATCTAACCACCATTGATAAATAGAAGGACCCGAAAGTCCTGTCTACTTAATAACTCTTTTATTCGTCTTCTATATGGATAGCCGATGCAAGTTCAGAATCAATATTATATCTGGCATCCTTTATAGAAACCACCAGATTCCTTTTCTTGTCAACTACGGTTATCTTTTCGCCGCTATAACAGCCCAGAGAGAAAAGGAAAGCTTTCATTTCCTCATCCCCATATGTATCAACATCCTTAATAATGTATTCTTTACCGAGATTTGCATCATTTAGATTCATTTGTTTTTTCCTTTGATATGACATAGTTAGACATTTGTAACCTCACTTAATATACTCTCACGATTATAAAATGTCAATAATATTTTTTATAAACTTCAAACTATTTTTCAGATAACACAAATAAGGCTTGCATATAGAGTTAATTTATGCTAACATTTGTTAAGATTTTTAGATTATACTTAAACAAAGTTATCTGTGATTATAGGAGGACTTAAGGGGTGGCAATGGAAATACGTCAATCTGCGGAGGATTACCTTGAAGCTATACTTATGATAAAGGAGAAAAAAGGCTACGTCCGTTCCATAGATGTCGCAAACCAGTTAAATGTATCAAAGCCGAGCGTAAGCTATGCTACTAAGCGGCTTAGGGAGAACGGCTATATAACCTTTAATGAAGACGGAATGATCTCACTTACCGACAGCGGTATGGAGATCGCTGATAAGATATACACCCGACACAAGGTTCTTACCGATATTTTCAAAAGTCTCGGTGTATCCGATGATATCGCCGCGGAAGATGCCTGCAAGATAGAACATGATCTGAGCCCCGAAACCTTCGATGCACTTTGCACATATGCCAGAAAGCAGGGGCTGTCTGAAGCATAATAATAAATGACAAATAAAAAATGACAAAAAAGGCCAAACCTCTTTTGTCATTTTTTTATTTTTATCATTTTTATGCCGTGAGTCCGGTATATAACTGATAATACTTTCCCTTCTGCTCAAGAAGTTCATCGTGGGTTCCGCTCTCGATAATCCGTCCGTGTTCGAGAACCATTATCGCATCACTGTTCTTTACCGTTGACAATCTGTGTGCGATAACAAAGGTTGTCCTTCCGGTCATAAGCTTATCCATTCCCTCCTGAACCTCACGCTCAGTACGTGTATCTATGGAACTTGTAGCCTCATCAAGAATAAGTGCCGGTGGATCTGCAACAGCAGCTCTTGCTATAGCCAGAAGCTGACGCTGACCCTGACTCAGATTACCCCCGTCTCCTGTCAGCATAGTGTCATATCCTTCCGGAAGCTGTCTGATAAATGTATCTGCATTTGCCAGCTTTGCAGCCGCTATACACTCTTCATCCGTCGCATCAAGCCGTCCGTAACGTATATTTTCCATAACGGTGGTTGAAAACAGATGGGTTTCCTGCAGAACAAGTCCCAGGGATTTTCTCAGATCACCCTTTTTAATCTTATTTACATTAATATTGTCAAATCTTATCTTTCCATCCTGGATATCGTAAAATCTATTTATCAGGTTTGTAATAGTAGTTTTACCCGCCCCGGTTGAACCGACAAATGCTATCTTCTGTCCCGGCTTTGCATCAAGGGATACATTATGAAGCACCATTTTCTCAGTATCATATCCGAAATCAACATCATCCATGAATATAGCCCCCTCGAGGCGCTGGTAGGTTATACTGCCGTCAGCCTGATGCTGATGCTTCCATGCCCAGAGACCTGTTCTTTCCGTAGTCTCTGTCAGATTTCCGTTTTCATCCTCCTTAGCTCTGACAAGCATCACATATCCTTCGTCAGTTTCGGATTCTTCATCCATCAGCTTGAATATTCTGTCAGCCCCGGCAAGAGCCATTATTATCGAGTTAAACTGCATGGATACCTGGCTTATAGGCATATTAAAGCTCTTGTTAAATGTAAGGAATGAAACAAGTCCCCCAACAGTAAGAGGAGCTATTCCCGAAAATCCGGATCCATGTACTCCGAATCCTGTTAATATGAGAAATGCGCCAATTACCGTACATACAACATAACTGAGATTTCCTATCTGTGCCATAGAAGGCATGAGTATATTCGCATATTTGTTTGCATTATATGCACTTTCATACAGCTTATCATTCAGCTCATTAAACTGAGCCCTGCATTCATCTTCGTGACAGAAGACCTTTACAACCTTCTGTCCGGAGATCATTTCCTCTATATATCCGTTTTCTATACCGAGATTCTTCTGCTGTTCCATGAAATACTTTCCGCTCTTTGTCGAAAGCTTCATGGTTACCTTCAGCATGAAACCAACCATAAACAGAGTAACAACTGTAAGGGGAATACTTCTGATGATCATACATATCAGCACACCCGCTATGGTAAGCATACTTGAATAAAGAGATGGAATACTCTGGCTGATCATCTGCCTCAAAGTATCGATATCATTTGTAAAAACAGACATGATATCACCATGTGCATGAGTATCGAAATACTTGATCGGCAGGGTCTGCATATGATCAAAAAGATTATCTCTGAGTCTTCTGAGGGTTCCCTGTGCAACATTTACCATGATACGGTTATATGCATAGGTCGATGCAACACCTACTCCGTAAAATGCAGCCGTACGGATTATTGCTTTTATCAGAGGCCCGAAATCATCACTGCCATTCCTTACCATGGGATCGATATAATCATCTATCAGAGTCTTCATGAACATTGTTCCCTGAAGATTTGCAATAACGCCAACAAGGATAAGTATGAACACAAATATCATCTGAACCTTATAATATTCAAATATATAACCCATCAGTCTTTTCATTATAAGACCCGGATTTTCCACAGATGGCTTCATGCCCCTTGGAGTTCTTTGAGGTGCCGGCATATTCGGCCTCCTTTCTACTATTAATCATCGAAGTCCTTACTTCCGCCCTGCTGCGATTCGTATACATCTCTGTATATCTCGTTTGAAGCAAGGAGCTCATCGTGACTACCAAATCCATTAATAACGCCATTATCCATTACGATGATCTTATCAGCATCCATAACACTGGAAATACGCTGAGCAATTATGATCTTCGTTGTATCGGGTATGTACTCCCTGAAGGATTTTCTGATACGTGCATCAGTTGCCGTATCAACCGCGCTGGTGGAATCATCGAGTATAAGTATCTTCGGTTTTTTAAGAAGTGCTCTGGCTATACATATACGCTGCTTCTGACCACCGGATACATTTGTTCCGCCCTGTTCTATCCTTGTATTATATTTATCCGGAAAGCCCTCAATAAAATCATCTGCACATGCAAGCTTTGCGGCCTCAATACATTCCTCTTCAGTTGCATCCGCCTTTCCCCATCTGAGATTCTCCAAAATAGTACCGGAGAAAAGTTCATTCTTCTGAAGCACCACAGCAACATTATTTCTGAGAGTCTCCATATCATACTCTTTTACATTTTTTCCTCCGACCTTTACACAGCCCTCGGAAACATCATAAAGCCGGCTGATAAGATTTACCAGACTGGTCTTGGAGCTTCCCGTTCCTCCGATAATACCTATAGTCTCACCGGAATCTATATGGAGGTTAATATCGCTGAGCACCGGCTTTTCCGAAGCTTCATCATATCTGAATACAACATCTTCAAAATCAACGCTTCCGTCACTGATCTCAAAGCAGGGATCTTCGGGATTCGTAAGGGAGCTTTGTTCTTCAAGAACCTCGGAAATACGTTTTCCGCTGGCCGCTGACATTGCAATCATTACTATTACCACCGACAGCATCATCAGACTCATAAGTATCTGCATACAGTATGCAAGAAGAGTCGAAAGATCTCCCGTTGTAAGAGTTTCAGCTCCGCCACCGTTTACGATCAGCTTTGCACCTACCCAGCTGACCATAAGTATGCAGAAATAGATTGTCGTCTGCATAAGGGGCATAACACATGCCATTATACTTTCTGCCTTAACAAACAATTTATATATCAGATTGTTTGCATTTCCGAATTTCTTTATTTCATAATCCTCTCGTACAAAACCTTTCACAACACGGATAGAATTAACATTTTCCTGTACACTCTTATTCATTTCATCATACTTAGGAAACGCCTGTGTGAAATATTTCGTTGCCCCTTTCATCAGGATTCCACCCATCAGACTGAGGAATATTACAGCATACAGATAGATCATTGCAACCTTAGGGCTTATCATGAACGCCGCAACCATGGCAACTATAAGATTGATGGGTGCTCGCGCCATCATTCTGAGTATCATCTGATATGCATTCTGGATATTTGTTACATCAGTTGTAAGACGTGTTATAAGACTTGCCGTCGAGAATTTATCTATATTTGAAAATGAAAAATCCTGGATATTATTATACATATCTCTTCTGAGATTCTTTGCCAGACCTGCTGAAGCCATGGCTCCGTACTTTCCGCCCATCACTCCCGAATACAAAGCACCGAGTGCAAGAACGATCATTATAAAGCCATACAAAAGAATATGGGATATTTCTATCTTTCCGCCTTCGGAAATATCGATGATACGCCCCATCACGATAGGTATGATAGTCTCAAATATTACTTCCAATATCATGAAAATCGGAGTTATTATCGAAGCCTTTTTAAACTCCTTTACTTCTCTTAAAATAATCCTCACAGTCTTCAAGTATCTATCCCTCTTTCAAACCATAATCAACTAAAAACTATGACGTAGTTTATCACTTTTTTGATTCCTTTACAACAACTACAATTTAATCTATAATGACATAAGTGTCATAGGTCAACATGCGTTCCTGCTTGCAGGAAGAGCATGTTGACCTCATGACACGCTGAAACATGAGGAAGTAGCTGTTTTCGTAGAAAACAAGCGGATTCCGAATGTTTCAAGGATTGCGAGAACAGTCCTCGATTATGTAATAATCGAGGATCCGAAGGATGCGTTCTGCGTAGCAGAACCAAGACTTGCAAAGCAAGGCTTGCATATCTCCAAAGGAGATATGGCACAGATTTCGTAAGAAATGGAGCAATCCGTATGTCATAAATGACATAACATGCGTTCCTGCTTGCAGGAAAAGCATATCTTAAGTAAAAAAATACAGAAAAGGAATAATTACCATGATCGAATATAACATTGGTATTCTCGGCGCGGGACATATCGCAGGCGTTATCTCAGAGGTTCTTCATAACCTTAACGGATTTAATCCATATGCGATAGCATCGAGAGATGAAGAAAAGGCAAAGGCCTTCGCAGAAAAAAATAATATTGAAAAATACTACGGTTCGTACGAAGCACTCCTTGAAGATCCGGAGGTTGAACTCGTATATGTTGCAACCGTAAACTCAAATCATGCAGAGCTTGCAAAGAAATGTATCGATGCAGGAAAACCCGTCTTCGTTGAGAAGCCTATTTCCTATAATGCAAAAACAGCAGAGGAGCTTCTGAACTACGCGCAGGAAAAGGGTATATTCTGCGGCGAGGCAATGTGGCTCAGATACAACCCTCTTATGAACATGGTTGTTGACCAGCTCAAAAAGCATGTCATCGGAGATGTAAGAAATGTTATCGCAACTATCGGTTATAATCTGGGAATGAAGGAAAGAATCATGAACCCCGAAACTGCCGGTGGTGCACTGCTTGACATCGGAATCTATCCTCTGACAGCTGTATTTATGATAATGGGCGGCCCTCCTATGCAGGCTGTGGCAGAACCACTTGTTACCAATACCGGCGTAGATGCTTACTCCTCCATATACATGAGATACCCTCAGGGTCGTGTTGCTCTTGTTACAAATACCATAACAACAAGTCTTGATAACAAATGTATCATAAACGGTACACATGGCCGTATCGAGATAGATAACGTTAACAATCCGTCACTGGTTACCGTCTATGGATCTGACGGACAGCCAAAGGGCGAAATGAAAGCCAGCAGAGAAGAGTTTTCCGGATATGAATACGAATTCAAGGCCGCAAGAATCGCTGCTGTTTCGGGAAAAGCAGAAACAAAAGAGCTTTCCATAAAGGACACACTGGAGCTGTATAAATTCACAGATACAATCCGTTACCTGTGGAACATACCGTTCCCTCTTCCGGAGGAACCGGAAAAACGCCCTCAGGAGCAGCCTCCGCAGCCACCTCAGGATCGTCCACAGCAGCCCCCTCAGAAATAAAACGATACAGAAAATAATATAAAGAAAATAAAAAGAGATGCATAGTTAATGAGTTTACCACTCAGGATTATGCATCTCTATTATTATTTTATTACATTATCGCCAGTCGTATCTACTGACAACTTCAAATCAAAGCATCGACATCAGCCGCTCTACACTTATCTGTCCCGGTGCACTTCTCTCGCCCATGGTTGCAAATGTAAGACATGCTCCCGTTTCCTTACCCTTTATCCTGGACTGGGTTCCCAGCTCGCCCATCGCGATAAGGACAACCGGTTTTGCTCTCTCGATGACCATTTTCTGGTTCAGCTCCATAATACGTCTGGTATCAAATGATGTAGTCGGCATGGCAGCTATCTTAAGAATATCTCCACCGAGGATTTCCATCTGCCTAAGCTTCTCTTCTATTTCGGAATCGTGAGGCGTTTTCTCAAAATCATGATAGGATATGATAACCTTTATTCCACTCTCATGAGCCTTTGTAGTTGCTTTCGCAATATTATAATTTCCTGCGGTATATTCCACATCCACCATATCCACAAGTCCGGAGCTCATGACATTTCTCATTATATCTTCCATTCTTAAAAGAGCTCTGTCATTGCGGAACTCTCCACCCTGCTCTTCGCTTCTGAAAGAAAACAACAAGATCCGGTCAGGAAAAAGCTGACGAAGATGTCGAAGTATGTTATATACATTTTCGGCAAGGGTTACATTTGAGTAATAATCAGCTCTCCACTCAATGACCGCAACCTTTAGATCAGGTCTGTCAGGATGAAGTGCTTCAAGTCTGTCTATCTCTTTTCTGATAACCTTTGCCGCGCTGAATATCTCCTCGCCTGTCCTTCCTATCAGTGGAACACAGATACGGGGAGTACCATCTCCAAACACAAAATCTTTTATTTTCAATGTCTTATCTACCACACACATGTATTATCACTCCCGTAATAACCGACATAATTATCTGTATGATTGCAAAGAAAATAACTATTGAATATATCTTCCATCCCTTGTTCTTTTTCAGATGATCATGGAATGGAAATCTTATGTTTTTAAAAAGATTTACTTTAAATACCCTGAGGATAGCAAGCTTTACAAGTCCAAGTCCTCCATCGAATATAAATACAAACGAAAGAAGCAGGAATGCAAAAGGATGTCCTGACTTCATGGCAAGAAGTGCAAGGAAAAATCCTATGGTTCTGGAACCTGCATCACCCATCAGTACAGAGCTGGGATTCCAGTTATATGCAAGATACGCAACTAAAACAAATGCCAGAACTACACCCAGTGCCGAATACTTCGACATAAATGTATTATTCCCGAAAATAGCAGAAAATGCAAACAGTTCTATAACCGATACAGTTCCGCACAGACCATCAACTCCGTCTGTACAATTAGTTACATTTACAGAGGCCCAGATAAGTGCTACTGCCAGTATAACATAAATTGCCACAGGAATGTGAAAATGGTTTCCGAAAAATACTACATTTGTATCATTAAACTTAACAAATACAAGTGCGGCTACTACTGCCAGTATCAGATCCAGCATTCCTTTTATCAATTCTCCCCATGGAGCCTTGGCTGCATCATCCAGATACCCTGTAATCATCATGCAAAATGCAAGAACCAGATATATCACATAATCCTTCTGAAGATTAAAATCCAGCGGAAGGAAAAGTACTACGGAAAACAGCCATACAAGTATCATGATAAGTCCGACACCCGTCACCTTTCCGTTTGAAGCAGCATTAACCTCCACCTTATTTCCTTTTGCATCAACAACGAATTTTCCGCCATCCCTGGGAAGAAATCCGAAGGGCTTCGCAAGAAGCGCAAATGTAACAACAAACGCAAAAATCGATGCAAAAAGAACTATTATCTTATCCGAAAAATGACTATTAAGTACGTTATATAACATATTAATACACCTTTGCTTCTTCTTCTTTATTCATTACTCTCAGAGCTCCCTGAGCAAGTGCAAGCAATTCATCCTCACCCGGATATACGGTAACAGGGGCGATAAATCCAACCCTCTCCTTGATTCCATTTGTCACAGCCTCACCATGAGCTATACCGCCGGTAAGGATTATCTGATCAACCTTTCCCTTAAGAACTGTTGACATCGCGCCGATATCTTTGCTTACCTGATAAATAAATGCATCAAAGATTAACTTTGCTTTCTCATCAGTGAGACTTCTCTTATAAACCTCCTGAGCATCATTAGTTCCGAGGTATGCATTATATCCGCCGTTACCTATAAGCTTCTTTTTTATCTCAGCCTGAGTATACTTTCCGGAGAAGCACATTTCCACGAGAGCTGCAGGAGGAACTGCCCCGGCTCTCTCAGGAGAAAATGCACCTTCACCTGAAAGCGCGTTGAATACATCAACTATTCTTCCGCCGGTATGCGCACCAACGGAAACTCCTCCACCCATATGAACCACGATAAGGTTCATATCAGCATATGCCTTTCCGACTTCTTTGGCATATCTCTTTGCAACAGCCTTCTGATTCAGCGCATGGAATACAGAAACACGAGGAAGCTCCGGAACACCCGAAACTCTCGCAACCTCATCCAGCTCATCAACTACAACAGGATCAACTATGTAAGAAGGAACACCAATCTCGTCAGCAATCCCCTTTGCAAGAATACCACCGAGATTCGAAGCGTGCTCTCCGCCCACTGCATTCTTCAGATCTTCGATCAGCTTATCAGTTACCGTATATGTTCCACTTGGAATCGGTCTTAAAAGTCCGCCTCGTCCGACAATAACATTAAAGCTTTTAATATCCTCTCCCTTATTCTCAAGGAAATTCAGGATCATTTCCTTACGGAAATCTACCTGATCAACTATTTTATCAAACTGAGCTATTTCCTCAGTTGTATGTCTCAGAGTCTCCTCCGAAACAAGTGTCTCGTCTTCAAATATTCCCAGCTTCGTAGAAGTTGAACCCGGGTTGATAATAAGTGATTTTATCATGATTATCTCCTTATTGTTCCATATGGGGACGGTTCTTCTATGTAACGTAGATCCGTCCCTACTGTATCATTTATTATTCTTTAGCGACTCCGCAACAAGTGCTCCAAGCGCAAGCGAATTTACCTTAATTTCGAAACTATCCGAACGCGATGTAAGAACAACCGGTGCTGCTGTACCTGTTAACAGATTTCCGATCTTTGTTTTTGCAAAATGTACCAGCGTCTTGTACAGTATATTTCCTGCGTGTATATCAGGGGCAAGAAGTACATCGGCATCTCCGACTATCTTTCTGCCTGTTGCACCCTTATGCTTTGCAGCCTCAGGACATGTTGCAAGATCCATTGAAAGCGGTCCGTCTACGATACAGTCTGTAATCTCACCTCTTTCATTCATCTGCCTCAGTTCATCAGCCTCAACCGTTTCAGGCATTTTTGGATTAACTACCTCTACAGCCGCAAGCGGAGCAACCTTCGGATTATCTATTCCACAAGCCTGGCAAATCTCAACTGTATTACGAATTATATTTGCCTTATCCTCAAGTGTAGGATATGGAACAAATGCAACGTCAGAAAGGAAGAGCAGATGATCAACGCCCTCCATTTCAAAAACACACACGTGCGAAAGCGGTCTTCCGGAACGAAGTCCAACCTCCTTGTCGAGAACTGATCTCAGGAAATCCTTAGTATCAATAAGTCCCTTCATGTACATATCAGCCTTGCCGTCATGAACCAGCTTAACTGCTGCAAGTGAAGCCTCGATCGGATCCTTAACGTCTACTACCTCATAGTCTTCAAGGTTCATTCCGATTTCCTGGGCAATCGGCTTAATCAGATCCGCATCACCTACAAGGATCGAATCTGCGATACCACGTTCCTTTGCTGCCTTTACCGCCAGAAGAACCTCGTCATCCTGCGCAACCGCAACCGCAACCTTTTTCTTCTCAACCTGTGATAGTCTAATTATAAGATCATCAAAACTTTTACTCATTTTCAGAGCCACCTTTCTTACTGTCTATTTTATCAACTACTGCCTCAAGGGCAATAGGAATGATCGCCAGAACTATAGCGAATATTGAAAGCATCTTCTCGGTATTCTGCTTTTTCAGAGCCTTCATATATGCCTTCTTTATATCCTTACGTTCTCTTTTCTCAGCCTTTTTATTTTCTTTCTTCTTCTGCTTTGTTGCTTTTTTTGCAAGCTTTTTTGAAACACTTTTAGCCTTCTTGGCCTTTGTTACACCATTCTTCTCCATAACATTCCCCTTTTTCTTCTATAAGATTCTTCGCTCAGAATGACACGACATACTTATCCCAGGAAATGTGCGAAAGCACTAAGTACCGCCGCCAGTACAATAAGCGCCAGGATAGGTATGGTACCCAGAAGTGTTTCCTTCACGCCCTGCTTATGTACTCTGTCATTTCCAATAAACCGATGAACTCCGTCCTTTTCTATAAGTTCAACATCTTCGCCCTCTTCGAATATGCAGAACATGGGACTCTGCTTCGAATATGCCGTATTACCGCTTTCGGTCTTTATTGTAAGCTCTATGCAGTTCTTGCGTGTGAAGTTGTCAAATATCTTTTCCCTGGATACTATCCTGCCGGTTGTGGCATTCCAGCCCTTAAGTCTTTTCTTTTTCCTGTGAGCACTTCCGGCAGCCGAAAAATAAAGCTCGATCAGGAATACTATCACAAAAACAACCGCTGCGATGTTCTTAAACAATTATCGATTCCTCATTTCGTTTTACACTTATAATGACATATGTGTTACTCCGTTACTTACGGCACATATGTCATTATACTTCAAATTGGCATTATTGAATAGAATTATTTTATATATTTAACCCATTGATGAAGTTCCCGGTCTTTTCCTTCTTCGGTGCACCGAATATTTTACTATCCTTCTGACCAGTTTACAAATAAAAATCAAAACAAGTGCAAAAAAGATGACAAATCAGGTCTGACCCAATTTGCCATCTTTAAGAGAGTATTTTTTTATTTTATTTCTTCCAGAACTATTCCGTATACGCTGTCTTCTCCTTCACCGGCAAATTCAGTGGTTGCAACAGCATACCCGGATTCGGAGATATAGTACTTCAGATTTCCGGGATGAACATTATAAACTTTCGTTACAACTGCTCCGTCATCATATGTTACTTCGACGGTAAGCTTGGCATTTCGGATAAGATCTACTATCTGATCATATCCCGACCAGTCAAAGGAGCCCATTTCCACCTCTTCCGGTGTTATTACCTCTTTAATGGATTCATCAGGAATATAGAAACCGTATTTCCGGCCCGGTACATAATCAGCGGAGAAATCATTTCCCACAACCTCTGCCAGATCAACGCTTTCACATACACCAAATGGGATAAACGGAGTCAGGCATCTTGTATCTGACATTTCGCCGTATCCCGCCTGTGTCTGATCAAAGTAACCATACATATAATCATTAATATTTATGTCAGTCGGGGTCTGTGTATACAGCTCACATTTATCTAAAGAAACGTGCACGCTGCTGATATTGTCACCGTTAATCGTAAACATCATATTTGTCCAGCAAAGATCACCGCTGGTACCACGGCCATCCCATATTGAAACATTAAAATTATCATCAGTCTTTTTATCACCTTCTGATGTACCTTCAGGTGTTTTCTGATAAGCACATACAATATTGAAATCCCTCTTTTCTATAGTAGGGGATGCTTCCTCCGTTGTCTTTTCTTCGGTGGTACCGGCATCCTCAGTTGTCTTATCTTCGACTGTACCGGCATCTTCGGTGGTCTTATCTTCGACTGTACCGGCATCTTCGGTGGTCTTATCTTCGACTGTACCGTTTTCCTCAGTGGTTTTATCCTCCACTTCCTGAATTTCAGTTGTCACCTCTTCGGTTGTCGGATCATTTGATGCAACTATATTTCCGGAAGGATCATTATTGTTATTATTGGTACCTCTCCATGCCCACATGGATACAGCCAGTGCAGCGGCAGCTGCAAATCCGATGGCTATGGCGATATATTTTTTCTTATCTGATTTCTTGTTTGTTTTATCAGAGCCTGTTATATGAGACATGATCTTTTTAGTCTCAAACTCGCTCAGTTCTTCAAATTCATTATTTTCAAGCTGTTCATCAGCGTCGGTTTTAACATCATTTAATAAATCGTATATATTCTTATCCATCAAAGATCCCTCCTTTCTCGTATTTTTTTCCGCCCCCTGGAGAGCCTGTTATAAATGTAGTCCTTCGATTTTCCTGTTGATTCGGCCAGCTCTTCCATACTTATTTCTTCTATATAATATTTTATGAAAAGCTCCCTGTCCGCAGGAGATAGAGTGCTGAGCATCTTGTTCAGCTGATCCTGATATTCGGACTGCTTTTCCACTTCTTCTGTAAAATCTTCTGTTTGTCCTTCTACATGTGTTAATACTTCATCCCCGTTTTCGAGAAGTCCATCCAAAGATACTTCGTTTTTGGAACTGTGTTTTCTCAGGTAATCTATGGCACGATAACGAGAAAGCGCCACTGCCCAGTTGGGAAATGTGCTCCTTGTCTCATCGAAACTGTCGATATGCTCCCAAATCTTCATAAAAACATCGTATAAACAATCCTCCTGTTCATCAGGATAGTTATATAACGTCTTTTTTATCTCTGCCTTCAGAAGATTACCATATCGTTTTATCACGAATTCCAAAGCTTCTTCTTTATGCTTTTTTAACTCTTTTATATAATTTTTTTCACTGATCATAATCGTTCCTAAACAATGCCTTCAATATAATATACGTAAGAAATACTAAAATTCTATCACTATTTGTAAAAAAAATCACATATAATCAAAAAAATCGATGAAACTTTACTGTCTCACCGATTTTTTTGACAATTGATCAAAGACCAACTACTTTCTGTATATACTTATATAAAATAGATTTCTTACAGCTGAGGTAGTGCCATATCGACTGCGTCGATAATCAAGCCTTCCTTTGGAAGCCTTGATTATGCTTTGCAGAATGCATCCTCCCTTCGGTCGGAAGTTTGAATTAACTTCGTTAATTCAAGCTCGGTCCAGCAGCAACCAGTGCCTTACCTGCATCATTTGTCTCATACTTCTTGAAGTTCTTTACGAATCTCTCAGCAAGATCCTTTGCCTTAGCATCCCACTCTGAAGCGTCTGCATAAGTATCTCTAGGATCAAGGATTCCTGTATCTACTCCAGGAAGCTCTGTAGGTACTTCGAAGTTGAAGTAAGGAATAGTCTTTGTAGGTGCCTTGTTAACGTCACCGTTCAGGATAGCATCGATGATACCACGTGTATCCTTGATTGAGATACGCTTTCCTGTACCATTCCATCCTGTGTTTACGAGGTAAGCCTTAGCTCCGCTCTTCTGCATCTTCTTAACAAGCTCCTCACCATACTTTGTAGGATGAAGCTCAAGGAATGCCTGTCCGAAGCAAGCTGAGAATGTAGGTGTTGGCTCTGTGATTCCTCTCTCTGTACCTGCAAGCTTAGCAGTAAATCCTGAAAGGAAGTAATACTGTGTCTGCTCTGGTGTA
>CACZLA010000017.1 GCA_902781895.1 uncultured Lachnospiraceae bacterium | reverse complement strand
TTCTCTCCTTTTGCCAACAGCTGAATAATTCCGATGATGCCGATCAAGGCGCCGGCGATGCGCATGCACAGGGCAGATGTATGGCAGGCCATGCCCTGCGGGCAGATGCCCAGAATTGCAGGAAGCAGCAAAATGGCAACGCCAAAAACAATGCCTGTGACGGCAAAGAGTTTCTGCCGTACAGCAGCCTCGATGGCAAATACTGCCGTAATGGCGGCCAGCAGGATGCCGGCTCTGACTGTGTAATGGCAGCTCATATGACATCCGCCGCCTGCAGCTGTCTCAATCATGGACGGACAGGCCTTGGCGACTGTGAGCAGTAATATGATCAGCACCGCGCTGATGGCGGCGGCAGCGGAGAACCGGAACCCCGAAGCGGTCAAAACTCTGTTGGCCTTCGGCGCCGACTTGCATGCCCAAGACAAGGACGGCCGGACCGCGCTGATGGCGGCAGCGGCGGTGGGACTTACATTTGTTATTATTGCATTTTTCCTTGCGCCAATGTATCCAAGCCTGAATCTGTATGAGGGCGGAAATTTCTGGTTCCATTTGATAGTTCCGCTGACGGGTATGGTGGAATTTGTTTTATTGAAAAACGATAGTAAAATTCCGCTGAAGTATGCTACAATATCGGCGGTGCTTTCCTTCGTGTACGGAATATATTATCTGGGAAATATCCTGATCAACGGGAAGGGTGAGTGGCCTGATACGAATGACTGGTACGGGTTCCTCAACTGGGGCTATCCGGTTGGAATCGGGATTTTTGCATTTGTTGTGCTGCTGAACTTTGCGGTGGCGTGCCTCTTGAGGTGGATTAATAATAAGGTGAATTCGAAGTCATAAAAGAGGAGTGATAAAATGCCAAGCATTATCAAAATCATTTCAATAAATGGAACAAGAGGAGAAACACAATGAAGAGGATTACAGCATCAATACTTGCCTGCTTACTGATCGTAAGCACTATCTCATTTCCTTCCCATGCCGCAGGTTGGAACAGTGATTCCAGAGGCTGGTGGTATGAAAACGGAGGTTCATATTACGCGAATCAGTGGGAACGTATCGACGGCAGCTGGTATTATTTCACTTCCGACGGATATATGGACTATTCAGAGTACAGGGGCGGTTGCTGGCTGGATTCCAGCGGTGTCTGCAATATGTCCTACACTGATGGGAAATGGAAATCCAACACTGTGGGCTGGTGGTATGAGGATGGCAGCTGGTATCCCGTAAGTCAGTGGCTGTGGATAGACGGAAAATGCTACTACTTTGGCAGTGATGGATATATGGAGCATAACTGTTACAGAGACGGATGCTGGCTGGATTCTGATGGTGCGTATAATCCGAATTACTCAAATGGTACATGGAATCAGGATGGTAATGGCTGGTGGTTCGATGATAATGGCTGGTATCCTGTGAATCAGGGTCTCTGGATAGACGGAGATTATTACTGGTTCGATGGAAACGGTTACTGGGATAAGGCTGAGTCCGAAAGGAGAAAGTCTTCCGATGTTACAAGATATTCTTATGAAATAGTTCCGCTTCTTAAACCATTTAACACGTGTTATTATATAAAAACGGACAATCCGGACTGTAAATCATTCCGCTTTGTTGATCATACTTCAAAGTATAATTATACCGGTCCCGGTGGGATTATTATGGAAGGAAAAGTTGAGCCGGCTATCTACGCCTTTGAAGACGTTGTTTATGAGGATGCAAATGCCCTTAGAGTAAATGGCGGATACTTGGCTTTTGGCAATCTGACTGATGGCGGAACCCTGACTCTTCAGGATTTATCAAATGGAAGTTACACAGATACAAGTGTATCGGTTACTGTAGATAATCTGATGGACAGTACAGATTATTTAATAAATACATTTGCGGCAGGTAAATCATCTTATTTTGACAAAATGGATGCAGTTGCTCAAGCCATGGAGGAATATAGTATTTATAGCGGAACAAGTGTGAACACTGAAGTAAAGGCAGATAGTCTCAGATCGAATTATTATATAAGTATTGCTATTCATGATGACCAGAGTTTTTATATTTTTAGTCCGTTGGAGCAGTATGCAACTGACAGAATGATGGTTACTTATCTGTATCCATTTATTTATGATTCGGTTGGTTATCCGGGAAAACTGGAGACTATTTCGGAGAGGATAGAGCCGAGTGCTGAGAGTGGTCCGGCTGGTGATCATGCACATAGAAGCTTTACCTATAATGGAGAGACCAGATTTTACGGCGGACAGGGAACCGGCGGCGGTCAGTCAATCAATAGAAACATGATCAAGTACTGGTTTAAGTTTGATAGTTCAGCCGATGATGCCTGTAACAGCATTTCTTTATCAAATCTTAAAAATATGAATAATGAATATGGAAAGCTGAATGTGCCTGATGCTACAGAAACTTCCGGAAAGTTCACCTGGAGCGATGTGAGAAAGACTGTGGGAACAGGAAGCTCTGTAAGGGTTGCTAACCTTAAAGGGTTAGGTGATGAGGATAAGCCGGATTATTACTATGCATATATGTATGACGATGGTTCCCAAGGTGATGGTGACTATTTATATCCTATAGTTGGATATTTGTCAAATGCGTGGTATGATGGCAGATATTACAATATAAGAGAATACTTCGAACAGGGAATAAAGTTTGGAGAAAAGAGTGAGATTCATGATATAGATACAGGAAAGGCTTCTATAGTTGTTAAGAATCCTGTAATACATTTCCCTAAGGGTGAAAACTATTCCTATCAGTACCAGAATATTGAGGATGTAGGCATGTACGACTCAGGTACCGGTGTTTGGGATAAATATATGTATTATAATTATGATGCATCAAAGGATGCCTGGGTGGCAGAGATTTATGAGCAGTCCTTCTATTTTGATGTGGCTACCAGAGACTATCTGCCTATAACGGACAGTACTTTTGTTAATGAATGTACCCTTACCCGTCAGGAGGTAAAGGCTATGAACATTGATAAAAATACAAATATCATACCGTCACATTATGTAAACTACGACGGAACTGAAACACCGGGCAAGTCCCATTAGCTGTGCTTGAACAGATATGTTTAAAGATATACAAGAATGGAGTATTTAAGAATTGGATGATAAAGTAGTACTGAAAATCAGAGAATTAAGAAGACGCAACAGCGATACGATTTTCAAAAAGGGCTTCAAGCCATACATAGTTTTGATCTTAGTTATTTTCGCATTTTCATTTTTGAAGATTATCAATTCGGCTGCAACAAAAGAGATCGAGTATCTGGATCAACATTTTGGTGTAGGTGATGTCCAGGTAGAGGATATCGAAGCTATTCAGGATTATGTTGTAAAAATGCCCATTGTAAGGAGTCTGCCGGAGTCCATCAAGGAAGGCTATGTCAAAGGCGGTGTATTCATGCTTGCCACAGACCATACATGGATACTGGGATTTCTGGGCAAGAACCGTGGATATGCCGAGAGAAATGTAGGCGAGATGGTTGCATTTATCATCATAGCCTTTGTGCTAATTGATATTATAATATTCATGCTGATCCGACCCTTCATGATCGGATTTTACCGGTATATGATGGAAAGCCGGTTTCAGAAGGATGTGAAGATCCGGCGAATCGTCGCACCCTTTGCCGGGGGAAAATACTGGAATATATTTAAGACGGACTTCTGGTACAACTTCTATCTGGGACTCTGGTATCTGACCATAGTCGGTGGATTTATAAAGTATTATCAGTATTATTTCGTTCCCCATATTCTTGCGGAAAATCCGGATGTTACCTGGAAGCAGGCCCGGGATCTGTCAAAATCCATGACCAAGGGCTACAAGTGGAAGATGTTCCTTACGGAGCTTTCATATATTTACCTGGATATACCGGGGGCTTTTCTTCCATTTATCAGACTTTTCCTGGCTACTCCTTTAGAGACAGGTATTTCCATCGAACTGTATTTCCTGCTCAGACAGCGTAAAGATATAGACAGGAGTCTTTTGATCGAGACAGGCTTTGATAATGAGGCGTATGTAGACAGAAGAGCTGCGGGTGAAGCAGCTGTGGACATCCATCCGGAGTACGTGATGAAGGATGTCAGCATCAAGGGCTCCAGCTTCGATGAAAATGATAAGTATAAGGTTACCGAATTCATAATTATGTTCTTCCTGTTCTCCTTTGTTGGATGGCTGTGGGAGGTTGGAATACATGTCTATGAAGATCATGTTTTCGTTAACCGTGGAACTATGTACGGTCCTTGGCTTCCTATATACGGAGCCGGTGGTGCGGGAATCATAGTATTCCTCAGCCGTTTCAAGAATAATAAACCGAAGCTTTTCGTGCTTACTATGGTTCTTTGCGGAATCCTGGAGTACGCAACCAGCTTCTTCCTGGAGTTTTTCAATAACTCGAAGTACTGGGATTATAACGATATGTTCGCAAATCTAAATGGAAGAGTCTGCCTTGCAGGTCTTCTTGCATTTGCCTTCGGCGGCTTCCTGGGAATCTACATTCTGGGTCCTATGATAAAACGGTGGGTTGAACGGCTTGGAAAGAAAAGGACTAAGATACTGTGTACGGTTCTGGTGACTGCATTTGTCATCGACATGATCTGCTGTAAGATATTCGGACCGAACAGCGGTGCAGGTATCGGAGAGAAGTTTGCGTTACTGAGTAGTATGTTTGGTTGCTGATTATTGATAACTTTAATATATATGAGTTAAAATCTATGGACTACAGTGTACTTATAATTGATGATGAAAAGGAACTGGCAGACTCAACTGCGGAATACTTCAATATGTTTGACGTAAAGACATATGCTGTATATACCGCAGAGGAGGCTATCAGTTTTTTACGTGACAATACAACGAGCCTGATCCTGCTGGATATCAATCTGGGGGATTCGTCGGGGTTCGAGCTCTGCAAGACTCTGAGTATGCCATACGGGGACGGTTCTTCTATGTAACGTAGAACCGTCCCCATTTGGCTTACAGATTAAAGAAAGTGTCATTCAAAAAGGGACAGATCTATGCTACAGAAGGGACATATCTATGTGCCGTAGAAGAACCGTCCCCATATGGTACATAGAAAACTTGTAGAACCGTCTTCATATTGTTATAATTAGTTATTATAATTATAACAGTGTATATGTTACAAAAGGGACAGTTCTAAGTTACAGAAGGGACAGATCTATGTGCCGTAGAAGAACCGTCCCCATATGGAACATTCAAGGAGGGGGGTTTTATGGAGCATAAGACAATTGTATTGGAAAAGGGAGATATCACAAAGAATCATAATGTGGAAGCAATTGTTAATGCAGCTAACACTACGCTTCTCGGTGGTGGTGGAGTAGATGGGGCTATTCACAGAGCTGCAGGTGAAGAGCTGCTGGATGAGTGCCGGCTGCTTGATGGATGCGATACAGGTAAGGCGAAGATTACGGGAGCCTACAGACTTCCATGTAAATATATCATTCATACTCCGGGACCTATCTGGAGAGGAGGAGACAGTCATGAGGCTGAGCTGCTGAGATCCTGTTATGATTCCTGCCTGAAGCTTGCGGTGGAAAATGGAATCAAGAGTGTTGCTTTTCCGTCTATATCAACAGGTGTATACGGATATCCTGTAGAGGAAGCATCAAGGGTTGCGCTGGAGGAAATACATCATTTTATCAGCAAGTATCCGGGAAAGCTGGATGTTATAAAGTTCGTTCTTTTCGATGACAGAACCTACGAGGCATATGAGCATGCAATGAAGGATGTATTGGGGGATAGTGTCATCTGATAAAAAAGTTTTTGAAAAAAATTAAAAAAAGTATTTGACAAATGAATTTTGAAGTGTATAATGTGAAAACATAAAGAATATGTTTTTGAAGACAAAGGCGTCTTAGAGTTATTTCTCTAAGGCGCCTTCTCTGTTTTTTCGAAAAAAATAGAAAAGGAGAAAAACTATGGAAAAGACAAATGTACCTGAGCTTTTTGGATCAATGGTATTTGATGAGAGAGTTATGAGATCAAGACTCTCAGATGATGTTTATGCAAAACTCAAGAAGACCATCGATGAAAATGTAAGACTCGACGATGAAGTTGCTGATGCAGTTGCAGAAGAAATGAAGAACTGGGCTATTGAAAATGGAGCAACACATTTCACTCACTGGTTCCAACCTCTTACAGGTGTTACTGCTGAGAAACATGACAGCTTCATATCACCTTCACCGGACGGCGGAGTGCTGATGGAGTTCTCGGGCAAGGAGCTGATCAAGGGTGAGCCGGATGCTTCATCCTTCCCATCAGGAGGACTCAGAGCTACATTTGAGGCAAGAGGATATACAGCATGGGATCCTACATCATTTGCATTTATCAAGGATCACACACTTTGCATTCCTACAGCCTTCTGCTCATATTCAGGTGAAGCACTTGATAAGAAGACACCGCTTCTCAGATCGATGCAGGCTATCAACCGCCAGGCAAAGAGAGTTCTGAAGCTCTTCGGAAATGACAACGTTAAATATGTAAGAACAAGCGTTGGACCTGAGCAGGAATATTTCCTTATAGATCAAAAGGTATATAACGAAAGACCTGACCTTATATATACAGGAAGAACACTTTTCGGTGCTATGCCACCAAGAGGACAGGAAATGGATGACCATTACTTCGGAGTTATCAAGCCTCGTGTAAATGAATTCATGGAGGATCTGAACAATGAACTCTGGAAGCTGGGAATCCTTGCTAAGACAGAGCATAACGAGGTTGCCCCTGCACAGCACGAGCTGGCACCTATCTATTCAACTACTAATGTAGCAACTGATTCAAATCAGCTGACTATGGAGATAATGAAGAAGGTTGCTTCTCGTCATGGTATGGTTTGTCTCCTTCATGAGAAGCCATTCGCAGGAGTTAACGGATCAGGTAAGCATAACAACTGGTCCATCGGAACTGATACAGGAATCAACCTCCTGTCACCCGGAAAGACACCTTATGAAAATGCACAATTCCTCCTTTTCCTTTGTGCAGTTATTCAGGCAGTTGATGATTATCAGGATCTCCTGAGACTTTCAGTTGCAACTGCAGGAAATGATCACAGACTTGGAGCTAACGAAGCACCTCCTGCAATCATTTCAGTATTCCTTGGTGATGAGCTTTCAGCTATCCTTAAGGCTATCATGGAGGATAAGCCTTACGAGGGTACACCGGATGTAGTTATGAAGCTGGGGGTACATTCACTTCCAAGCTTCAGCAGAGATACAACAGATCGTAACAGAACATCACCATTTGCCTTCACAGGTAACAAGTTCGAGTTCAGATCACTTGGTTCATCAAATAGTATCGCATGCTGCAATATCATGCTGAATGCAGCAGTAGCAGAGAGCTTAAAGCAGTATGCTGATGAGCTTGAGGGAGCTTCAGACTTTGAAGGTTCACTGCATGAGCTTATAAAGAGAGTTATTACAGAGCATCAGAGAATCCTCTTCGACGGAAATGGATACGGCGAGGAGTGGATCAAGGAAGCAACTGAGGTAAGAGGTCTTTCAAATCTTAAGACTACTGCAGATGCTATGCCACACCTTCTGGATGAGAAGAACAAGAAGATGCTCATGGAGCATAAGGTATTTACAGAGGCAGAGCTTCAGTCACGTTGTGAGATAATGCTCGAGAACTATGTAAAGACAGTAAATATAGAAGGAACAACAATGGTAGATATGGTTCGTAAGAACTATCTGCCTGCTATAGAGAGATACCTTTTCAGACTTGCCGAGACAACATCTCTTATGAGACAGGTAAGTGATAAGGTTAAGTGCAACTACGAGGTTACAACCATGGAGAGACTGTCAGAGCTTACAGACAGCATCCTGGATTCAGTAAAGGCACTGGAAGCAGACCTCGATAAGTTCAAGGCACTGGATGACGTATTTGAGTCATCAGCATTCGTAAGAGACGAGATGCTTCCTTCCATGGAAACACTTCGTGGTTACGTAGACGAAGCAGAAATGCTTACATCACAGAACGACTGGCCGTTCCCAAGCTATGGACAGCTGCTGTTCTCAGTTAAATAAGCATTTATATTTAATAGTTATTTAGTATTAAATATATTTATATAAGAAATAAAGTAGTAATAAATAAGGCAATGGCGTCTTGGTTTTCGTATGAAGGCTGGGGCGCCATTTCTGATTAAAGGAGTTGAATAATTATGACAGACGAAATCATGAGCGTATTAAATGAAAATATATTTGCAGTATGGTTCCTTATAGGAGCGGCACTGGTATTCTGGATGCAGGCCGGATTCGCTATGGTAGAGACCGGTTTCACAAGAGCTAAGAACGCAGGTAACATCATCATGAAGAACCTGATGGACTTCTGTATCGGATGCTGCGTATTCATCCTTATAGGATTCAGCTTGTTACTTGGTGAGGATATGGTAGGACTTATCGGAAAGCCCGGATTTGATATCTTTACAGCATATAAAGACTTTGATTGGTCAAACTTCGTATTTAACCTGGTATTCTGTGCAACAACAGCAACTATCGTATCAGGAGCTATGGCAGAGAGAACAAAGTTCCTCAGCTACTGTGTATATTCAGCAGTTATTTCAGCACTTATCTACCCTGTAGAAGCTCACTGGATCTGGGGCGGCGGATGGCTCGCAGAAATGGGATTCCACGATTTTGCAGGATCATGTGCAATTCACATGGTAGGTGGTATCTCAGCACTCGTTGGTGCTAAGATGGTAGGAGCACGTATAGGTAAATTTGAGAGAGATGAGAACGGAAAAGTAACTAAAGTAAATGCATTCCCAGGTCACAACATCGTTATCGGTGCACTCGGTGTATTTATCCTCTGGCTTGGATGGTACGGATTCAACGGTGCAGCTTGTACATCAACAGATCAGCTTGCATCAGTATTCGTAACAACAACTATCGCACCTTCAATCGCAACTGTAGTATGTATGATCTTTACATGGATCAAGTATGGTAAACCTGATGTTTCTATGTGTCTCAACGCTTCACTTGCAGGTCTTGTAGCAATTACAGCACCTTGTGATGTAACAGATGCAACCGGTTCAATAATTATCGGAGCTGTAGCTGGACTTCTGGTAGTATTCGGTGTATGGCTTCTTGATTTCAAGCTTCATATAGATGACCCTGTTGGTGCAGTAGCAGTTCATATGATGAACGGTATCTGGGGAACTATCGCAGTTGGTCTTTTCGCAACTACATCAGCACCCGGAAATGACACACTTGAAGGTCTTTTCTACGGCGGAGGTTTCGATCTTCTCGGAAAACAGTTAATAGGTTTTGCATCAGTAGCATGCTGGACAGTAGTAATGATGATAATAGTATTCTCTATAATCAAGGCTATCTTCGGACTCAGAGTTTCAGAAGAGGAAGAGCTTGAAGGCCTTGATTCTACAGAGCATGGTCTTGCATCTGCATATTCAGGATTCAGTATCGTTGATATGTCAAGTGCAATGATGGTTGAAAACGAAAACACAAGTCTTGGAGTTTCAGAATATGATAATGCAAGCGAGGCTCAGAAGAATGCTTCAGTACCTGTAGTAAATGCATCAGCAGAGATGGCAAAGGTTGGTATGGTTTCCGATACAGGAATCAACAAGGTAGTAATTATCACAAAGCTTTCACGTTACGACAAGATCAAGAAGGCACTCAACAGTCTCGGAGTTACAGGTATTACAGTAACTCAGGTAAGTGGATGCGGTATCCAGAAGGGTACCGGCGAGAAGTATCGTGGAGTTGAGATGGACGTAACGCTCCTTCCAAAGATCAAGCTTGAAGTAGTAGTAAGCAAGATTCCTGTAGACAGCGTTATCGAAACAGCTAAGAAGACTCTTTACACCGGTAAGATCGGTGATGGAAAGATCTTCGTTTATCCTGTAAGTCGTGTTGTTAAGATCAGAACAGGTGAAGAGAATTACGACGCACTTCAGGACGTTGAATAGCATAGTTTTTCTTCTATGAAATTGTTTAACACACATTTTGTTGGTTTAATGACAGATGTGTGTTAAACTTTTTTTGTGCGTACGGATTTAAAATGATACCTTCATAAATTCTTAAGATTTTACATAGTTTTGTTTTAATAAGTTTTATTTATTATAGTCTCATAAAACGTTTTATGAGGATCGATCAAGTTGATTAAGGAAGTGGAGAGAAAGATGTATAACATTTTGGTATGTGATGATGATAAGGACATAGTTGAGGCGATTTCGATTTATCTGGAGACTGCCGGATATAATGTCATAAAAGCGTATGATGGATTTGAAGCTCTGAAATGTATGAATGAGTCAGAGATTCATCTGATTATCATAGACATAATGATGCCAAATATGGATGGCATAAGGGCGACGAGAAAGATTCGTGAAGAGAGCCATGTGCCGGTAATTTTCCTCTCTGCAAAGTCTGAGGATGCTGATAAGATACTGGGTCTGGATGTTGGAGCAGATGATTATGTGACGAAGCCATTTAATCCGCTGGAACTCGTGGCAAGGGTTAAGTCTCAGATAAGGAGATATACGGAGTTTAGTGGAGTGGCAGAGGAGAACACTGATGACAGACTGATCAAAAATGGCGGGCTTGTTATAAATGACAGTGCAAAGTCTGTAACGGTTGATGGTGACGAAGTAAGACTCACTCCTTTAGAGTACAATATCCTGAAGTTCCTTACAGAGAACAGAGGAAGAGTTTATACGACAGCTCAGATCTACGAAGCAGTGTGGGAGGAGGACAGCATAGCGTCCGACAACATCATTGCTGTTCATATCAGACATATCAGAGAAAAAATAGAGATTAATCCTAAGGAACCCAGATACCTGAAGGTTGTATGGGGTCAGGGTTATAAGATCGAAAAGCTTTGATATAAAGAAGAGGATGGAAGGATGAAACTTATTAGAAAAAAATGGGCAAGATTTTGTCTATATGTATTAGGATTCTTTGGTGCGCTTTTAATGGCGTTGTCTACCCTTGGTATCTACCTGAGATACGTGGTGTTTGAGGGGAATTATGATGGAAATAATTTTTCCGGCTGTTATGAGGAGTCTGATCAGCTGAGTGACTTAGTGTTTAATGGGCTGATACTTATACATGACAGGACTGTGAATGAAGATCTTAAGGATAAAAACTTTCATAATCAGTTCATAAACGGCTGCAGTGCTGCAAGCAGCATTGATGGTGAAAATGTATATGATGGCTGGCAGTACTATACAGATCGAGGTTATGCGGACTGGACTATGGATGTAAATGCATCATCTTACAAATACGTCTACAGCAAGATCGAAAAGGAATCGACAGTTTTTGTCAGCTATGATTCAAAGACCGGCAAGCTTACTCAGTGGTATAAGGATGAGTATGGAGAAAAAGTTGATTTTGAATATATAGATAGTGCTGAACTGACAGAGCTGACAAATGGTGCTAAGGCCGACTATGTTTATGGAATAAGTGGTAGGGACTGCCGTGTCTATTCTATGCAAAGATGGGGATACTCCTACTGTGATACATTTGACCAGCCGGTTGCAGGTCTGGTTATAGGAGCGATTCTTTTCATACTTTGTGTAATTCTTATCATATGGAGTGCGCCTTCTAAGCTTATCAATGTTGATAGATTTCCTTACATTATTTGGGGTGCCTTCTACGGCGGAATAATAATGCTGCTGGGTTTGTTAATTCTTACGGCTGAGGATATTGTGTTTAGAACGTCAAAGGGTTATGTTCTGGTTGGCGATGAAAATGATTCGGTTTTAGCTCTCATGGGACTCGGAATACTTGTTTTTTACCTGTCAACAGCTGCCTGTGTTATGCATGTAGTAAGGCGAATCAAATGTCAGAAATTCTGGGACGGATTTATAACCAACAGACTTGTTAAGAAGTATTTCGGAAGCTTCAAAGAATAATTGCAAAAATCTTCAGATACAGAACGGATGTGAATACGCTTCTTGAGACGAGTAGGAGAATAGAAGGCGGTGATCTGGATGCGAAGGTAGATGTAAATGAGCTTAGCTTCGATATGAAGGAAATGGGTGAAAGCCTGAACAGTCTTGGAGATGGACTTTCTAAAGCGGTTGAGTCTTCACTCAGAGACGAGAGAACAAAAGCAGAGCTTATCACAAATGTATCGCACGATATAAAGACTCCGCTTACCTCAATAATAAACTACGTGGATCTTCTTAAAAAAGAGGATATCGATAATGAAAAGGCGAAAGAGTATATAGATGTTCTGGAGAAAAAAGCGGATAGGCTTAAGATGCTTATTATGGATCTTATTGAGGCATCTAAAACAAGCACGGGAAACATAGAGCTTGAGTATATGAAGATAAGCTTTTCGGAGCTTGTAAACCAGTGCAGTGCTGAATACGAAGATAAATTTGCAGAGGCCGGGCTTGAACTGGTTAAAAACATTAACGATGAAGGCGCGCTTATTAATGTTGACGGAAGAAGAGTATTTCGTATCATAGATAATATTCTGAACAATGCTGTTAAGTATGCTCAGCCGGGAACAAGAGTTTTTCTTGATCTTGTAAAAAGGGATGACGAGCTCATCCTCAGTCTGAAGAATACCAGCAAGGAGATGCTTAACATCAGTGCGGATGAGCTGGCTGAGAGATTCGTTAGAGGAGATCGTTCCAGAAATACAGAAGGCTCAGGACTTGGACTTTCAATCGCAAGGAATCTAACCGAGCTCCAGGGCGGAAGGTTTGAGATAACAGTTGATGGAGACCTTTTCAAGGTAGACGTTGCATTTCCGATAGCATAAAACACTTGATTTTTATCACCTATGTTGTTATTATAAATGGTCTGCAAAATCAGGCCGGAAAGGTGATGAAAGTATGGAAGAAAAGAAAAAAGAAAAAGTAAATGTAAAAACCGGTGATGTCATAGCTTTGCTTCTTTGTCTTGCATTTGTTGCCTGTATTGTTGTTATGGTTTTCGTAGAAAAAAACGAAAAGGGTGACAAGACAGAGGCTTCGGGAAAGGCGTCCTTATCTCTCTGGACCGGCGAAAGCGTTCCGAGAAATGATATCATCGACTATGTTGAGGCTGTCACGGATGAAGGAAGTCCCGACTTTATTCCTGTAGAGGACCGTATAGCGGTATTTGATTTTGACGGTACTTTATTCTGTGAAACAGATCCGAACTATTTTGATTATAACCTGCTTTTATACAGGGTAACAGAGGATCCGGATTATAAGGATAAGGCATCTGATGCTGAGAAAGAGGTTGCTCAGAAGATCATTACCATGAATGAGACAGGAGAGTCTGCAAAGGGACTTGAGGTAGACCATGGTAAAGCGGTTGCTTCAGCATTTTCGGGAATGACTCTGGATGAGTTTTCAGATTATATTCAGGAGTTCAAGACTCATAAGATGCCGAGCTATGATCTGACCTACGGTGAAGGCTTCTATCTTCCTATGCTTGAGGTAGTAAAATATCTTCAGGAAAACCAGTTTACCATATATGTTATTTCAGGAACGGATCGTCTGATCCTCAGAGGAATCATTAAGAATTCTCCACTGGATGTTCGTCCTGATCATATCATTGGTTCGGATGAGTCGATAATTGCAAGGCATCAGGGAACTGAAGACGGAATGGAGTATATCTATACAAGTGATGATGATCTGATCCTCGGTGGTACATTCCTTGAGAAGGATCTTAAGATGAACAAGGTAAGTAACATCATGAAGGAAATCGGTCAGCAGCCTGTTCTTTCCTTTGGAAACAGTGCCGGCGACTATAGTATGGCAGAGTACGTTATAACAAATAATAAGTACAGAAGTCAGGCATTTATGCTTTGCTGTGATGATACAGTACGTGAGAACGGAAACCTGGATAAGGCTGATAAAATGTATCAGAGCTGTGCCGAGAATGGATGGACACCGATATCCATGAAGAACGACTGGACAACTATTTATGATACAGAGAAGAAATGAGATTAAGAAGCGTATTTCTTGACAATAGGCTGAAAAGTGTTATTATAATTAACAAGAGACCAATAGCTGTAACTACTGGCCTCCTGTAGGTTTACCGATAGACGGTTAGTCCTGACAAAATAGTTTATAAGAATAAACCGCTAATGCTTTGGACGGCTATGGCGGTTTTTCTTATGCCTATCTATCACAATCAAATATCACGTCAATAAATAAACAGCATTTCGAATAAATACTTGATTTTTTCTCAATCGGTATTATAATGAATCTGTATTTAATAATGAATGTGAAGCAAAGGCGCTTCGAGCTTTATGGCTCGAAGTGCCTCTTTTTGCGCGTTTCTTTGAGCCATGCACATATGCAAAGCATATGTGTAGAATACGAGATTATATCTGCGTGCTTGCACGCAAAGATGATAATCTCGGATTCTATTATATGTGCGTAGCACATATGTATATGGCGAAAAGCACGACATGAAATAAGTCACGAAGTGACTTATGAATGCGAATAAGGAGAAAACTATGTCTAACAACTTTACAGATGATAAACTCCACGAGGAATGCGGTGTCTTCGGAATCTATTCTCTGTCCGGAGAGGATGTTGCTCAGGATATTTATTATGGTCTGATAGCACTTCAGCATAGAGGCCAGGAGGCGGCGGGAATAGCTGTGTCTGATACAGAAGGTCCGATGGGGAATCTCAACCTCAAGAAGGATATGGGACTTGTGAGTGAGGTGTTCCATGCGGGTGATCTGGAAAAGCTGAAGGGTAATATCGGTGTCGGTCATGTCAGGTACTCGACTACAGGCGGAAGTGTAGTCGAAAATGCTCAGCCCTTTGCGATGAACTATATCAAGGGAACACTTTCTCTGGTTCATAATGGCAATATAGTAAATGCCTCCGAGCTTAAGGAGGAGCAGATGTATCGCGGTCTCGCTCACTATACTACCTCGGATACAGAGGTACTCGCCTATGAGATAATCGGAGAGAGAGTTAAGACCGGTACAATAGAGGATGCTATCAAAAATGCAGCTGCAAAGCTCCGTGGTGGTTATGCAGTTGTGGTAAACAGTCCGAGGAAGCTGATCGGAATCAGAGATCCCTTCGGAATAAAGCCGCTTGTGCTGGGAAGAAAGCTGAATCACAGTATAGATAGAAGCATCCTTGATGGAAACGAAGAGAAGACAGCAGTGCGCGAACTTTATTCATACATCCTCGCTTCTGAAAGTGCTGCTATTACTTCAGTTGGTGGCGAGGTAATTAGAGATGTGGAGCCGGGAGAGGTTATCTCCATAACTAAGGAAGGTGTTGCATCTGACAGGAGTCTCTGTCAGGAGAAGCGGGCACACTGTATCTTTGAATATATCTATTTTGCAAGAAATGATTCTGTGATGGATGGAATCGAGGTGCATGAGGCACGTGTTAATGCCGGAAGAGCACTTGCGAGAAAATCAAAGGTTGATGCGGATATCGTAGTGGGAGTTCCTGAGTCAGGAATTGCTGCAGCGGAGGGATATGCTCTTGAATCAGGCATACCGTTTGCTCATGCATTTCACAAAAACAGTTATATAGGCAGGAGCTTTATTAAGCCTACCGATAAGGAGAGACAGACCGCTGTACACATGAAGCTGAGTGTTCTAAACAGCGTTGTTAAGGATAAGAATATCGTCATTATTGACGATTCCATAGTTCGTGGTACGACTATGAGGCAGCTGATCGAAATGCTTCGTGCAGCAGGTGCCAGGTCTGTTCATGTCAGGATCAGCTCGCCGCCGTTCCTGTATCCATGCTACTACGGAACCGATGTTCCGACATCGAAGCAGCTTATTGCCTCACGTCATTCAAGTGAAGAGGTGTGCAGAAGCGTAGGTGCCGATTCACTGGAGTATCTTGGTATAGAGGATTTTAAGAGTATGGTTGGTGATCTGCCTATATGTACGGCATGCTTTACCAATGAATATCCGGTATAAGGATATATGTTTTTCTGATTTTTGATAAATACCATCTGAACTTGCGATTTTAGTTGTGAGTCAGGTGGTGTTTTTATTACCACATTTTATAAAATGATATTGCTCTTATTTTATCAAGTGTTATTGCTACTATTTTATCAATATTTGCAATTTCTGGTTAAAATTGCTATAATAGTAGCAACGGAGGGATGATGTATGGATGCGAATTATATTTGGGAAACACCTACGGAAATTGATCTGGAAATAGCAAAGAGAATAAAATCAATAAGAAAAAGAAAAAAGATCACACAAAAAGAATTATCTGATCGCTCAAATGTCAGTTATGGTTCTCTCAAAAAATTTGAGCAGACAGGGGACATTTCCCTGAAATCACTTACTAAAATAGCGATTGAACTTGGTGTGATCAACGAACTAAAATCACTTTTTTCCGGAATACCATATGGCAGCATAGAGGAGGTTATTAATGAGCGTTAAATCCCTCGATGTTTTTTATAAAGGCAGGATAGTTGGTACTCTTGCCGAAACAGCAGATAGAAGGGTGGCATTTCAATATAGTGATGATTGGCTGAATGATGGGTTTTCAATCAGCCCTTTTTCGCTGCCTTTAAAGTCAGATGTCTTCGTTCCTTCGATGGATTCCAGAGAGTATTTCAGAGGAATGTTTGGTGTGTTTGCTGATAGTCTTCCCGATAGCTGGGGAGAGCTTCTTCTTGATAGAATACTTCTTAAAAATGGAATCAGAAGAGAAGAAATAGGTTCTCTCGACAGGCTTGCATATGTGGGAAGTTCCGGAATGGGTGCTCTGGAATATTATCCTTCAAAGAATTCTGATTTTTCATTTGATGGAATTGATTATGATATGATAGCAAAAGAATGTGATAAGATTCTTTCTTCAAAGCCTTCTGATAAACTGGACATTCTATATAATTTGGGAGGGTCAAGCGGTGGAACCAGACCGAAGATTCTTATCAGTGATAATAATAAAGAATGGATCATCAAATTTCCTTCAAGCAGAGATCCTAAAAACAGCGGCAGAAGAGAGTATGACTACTCACTTTGTGCTAAAAAATGTGGGATTTTAATGACAGAAACAAAACTTGTTCCATCAAAAATATGTGAGGGTTATTTTAAAACCGAGAGATTTGACAGGAAAGATGGAGAAAAGATATTCAGCATTACATTTGCCGGAATTCTGGAGGCGGATTTTAGAGCTCCATCGTGTGACTATTCAACTTATATGAAGTTAGTAAATATCCTTACTAAAGAAGATAATAAACAGCTGGATCAGATGTTCAGGGTGATGTGTTTTAATATATATGCACATAATCTGGATGATCATACTAAAAACTTCTCTTTTATAAGACAGGATAATAAATGGAGTCTGGCTCCTGCATATGATCTGACATATAGTGATACATATTTTGGAGAGCATACTACATCGGTAAATGGAAAAGGACAGGGAATATCTGACGAGGATTTATTAAAGGTAGGAACCGATGCCGGATTAAAGCAGAACAAATGTAAAGAAATAATTGGTGAAATAAAGTCTAATATTTTGATGATTGAAGAGTGATCAGGAGGGTGTAGTATGTCATTAAGTAGTTTTATGTTTTGTAAACTGTGCCAAAAGTCAGATGCAAAAAGAGATGAGGGGCTGATGATTCCTGAAGATATTGAATACGTTCGGGATATAAGATACGGAAGAAATATAAAATATCATACACTTGATATATGCTGGCCTAAGGGGAAGACCGAAAAGCTTCCTGTTATAATCAGTATTCATGGCGGTGGGTATGTTTATGGAAGCAAGGAAGTATATCAGTTTTATGTGGCAAGTCTTGCCCAGAGAGGCTTCACTGTTATCAATTTCAATTACAGACTTGCTCCGAAGTACCATTTTCCTGCACCCCTTGAGGACTTAACTGCAGTAATAAAATGGATGATGAAGCATAAGGAGGATTATCCCGTAGATCTGGATAATGTTTTTCTTGTGGGAGACTCGGCCGGGGCTCAGCTGGCCAGCCAGTATGGGGTTATTTATTCTAATAAGGAATACAGAAAGATAATGGGCTTCAGGAAGCCGAAGATAAGTATCAGAGCTTTAGGCTTATGCTGCGGTTTATATGACCTGAAGAAGGATTTAGAAGAAAACGGCTGCAGGGGGCTTATGAAGGATTATCTGACTTCGAAACCATTTAGCTATGGTGAAAAGCTGGATATACTGGAGCATATTGACGAGAACTATCCGCCGGTTTATATGTTTAGTTCTAAGGGTGATTTTCTGCTGAAGAACTGCGAAACTATGGCTGAATATCTGAAGTCAAAGGGCGTGGAATGTGAGTACGAGATATTCGGAACTGAGAAAACAGGTCATGTATTTCACGTTAATATGAGAGATGAGTACAGTGACGAAGCCAACACAAAACAGATGAATTTCTTTGTTAATAAAATTAAGTAAATTTGTTCTTGACTTTTGAAAATAAAGTTATATACTATTATTAGTTTTGAAAATTTTACAGATATAAAAAAAGAAGCAAAGGCGCTTTGAACCATAGGTTCAGAGCGCCTTCTTTGCGTAGCACATATGTATATGGCGAGAATCGCGACATGAAATAAGTCACGAAGTGACTTATGAATGCATTAGTCAGTTGACTAAAGGAGGAATATATCATGAATAGTTCATTAGAGGAAATCAGAAGAAAGGGTTTATATGATGCTTCATTTGAGCATGATAACTGCGGTATCGGCGCAGTCATCCAGATGGACGGCAAGGTTAGCCATCAGCTTGTTGCTGACGCTCTCAGCATAGTTGAGAATCTGGAACATCGTGCAGGAAAAGACGCCGAAGGTAAAACCGGCGACGGTGTTGGTATCCTGACTCAGATTCCTCATAAGTTCTTTGTCAGAAAGATGAAGGAACAGGGAGTAGAGCTTCCTGAGAGAAGACAGTACGGTGTCGGTATGTTTTTCTTCCCTGACAGTGATCTGGAGAGAAGACAGGCTAAGTCTATGTTCGAGATCATTACTAAGAAAGCGGGAATGAGCATCCTCGGATGGAGAGAGGTTGATATTCATCCAAATGTACTTGGTACAAAGGCCAGAGAGTGTATGCCGGCTATCGAGCAGGTGTTCATCAGCAGACCTGAGGGTTATGCAACTGATCTTGATTACGACCGTCAGCTGTATATCATCCGTCGTGAGTTTGAGCAGAGTAATATCAATACCTACGTTCCGTCTCTTTCATGCAGAACTATAGTTTATAAGGGTATGTTCCTGGTTGGTCAGCTCAGAACATTTTTCGAGGATCTGACTGCTGAGGACTTTGAATCAGCCATCGCCATGGTTCATTCAAGATTCTCAACCAACACAAATCCTAGCTGGAACAGAGCTCATCCTAACCGTTTCATGGTTCATAACGGTGAGATAAATACCATCAAGGGAAATGTAGACAAGATGCTTGCCCGTGAGGAGACTATGCATTCAAAGCTTTTCTCTTCAGAGGATATGACAAAGGTGCTTCCTGTCATTTCATCAAGCGGTTCGGATTCAGCTATGCTGGATAACACACTTGAGTTCCTTGTAATGAGTGGAATGGATCTGCCACTGGCAGCTATGATAACTATTCCTGAGCCATGGGCTCATAACGAAGTTCTTTCACAGGAAGAGAGAGACTTCTATCAGTACTATGCAACTATGATGGAGCCATGGGACGGCCCGGCATCCATCCTTTTCTCAGACGGTGATGTTATGGGTGCCATCCTTGACAGAAATGGACTCAGACCTTCACGTTACTATGTAATGGATGACAGACGCCTCATACTTTCTTCTGAGGTTGGTGTACTTCCTCTGGATGAGAAGCACATAATTATGAAGGAAAGACTTCATCCCGGAAAGATGCTCCTTGTTGATACTAAGGAGGGCAAGCTCTACGGTGATGAGGAGATAAAAGAGAAATACGCTCACAGAGAGCCATACGGTGAGTGGCTGAATATGAATCTTCTTGAGCTGAAGGATATCAAGATTCCTAATGAGAAGGTTCCTTCAATAATGGGTAATGACAGAAAGAAGCTGCAGAAAGCATTTGGCTATACATATGAGAACTATCATGAGGGTATCAGAACTATGGCATTAAATGGTTCCGAGAAGATCGGTTCGATGGGTGTTGATACTCCTATAGCCGCTCTTTCAAAGCAGAACCAGCCGCTGTTCTACTATTTCAAGCAGCTTTTCGCACAGGTTACAAATCCTCCTATCGATGCCGAGAGAGAGAAGATAGTAACTTCAAGAACAGTTTATGTTGGTAAGAACGGAAATCTCCTTGAGGAAAAGCCGGAGAACTGCCATGTTCTCAGAATCCATAATCCGATCCTTACTGATCTGGATATGCTTAAGATAAAGCATCTCGATAAGGACGGCATCAAGTCCGCAGAGGTTTCTCTTCTGTATTATAAGAGTACACCGATGAAGAGAGTACTTGATCACCTGTTCGTTGAGGTTGATAAGGCATATAGAGAGGGAGCAAGCATACTTATTCTTTCCGACCGTGGAGTGGATGAGAACCATGTTGCAATTCCTTCACTGCTGGCTGTTTCGGCAGTTCATAAGCATCTGGTTGAGACAAAGAAATGTACTGCAATGTCTCTTATTCTTGAGTCAGGTGAGCCTCGTGAGGTACACCATTTTGCAACTCTTCTTGGATACGGTGCTTCAGCAGTAAATCCTTATCTTGCACACAGCACGATACAGGAGCTTATAGATGACGGACTTCTGGACAAGGATTATTATGCAGCAGTTGAGGACTACGACAGTGCAGTTCTCAGCGGTATCGTAAAGATAGCTTCTAAAATGGGTATCTCGACTATCAAGTCATATCAGGGTTCGAAGATATTTGAGGCCATCGGTATCTCAGAGGATGTTATAAATGAATACTTCCCGGGAACTGTCAGCAGAGTCGGTGGTATCACACTTGAGGATATCGGACGTAATCAGGATATCCAGCACAGCAGAGCATTTGATCCACTGGGACTTCCGGTTGATCTTGAGCTGGATGCTCTGGGACGTCATAAGTTCAGAAGTCAGGGAGAAAATCACAGATACAATCCTCAGACTATACATATGCTTCAGCTTTCAACCAGAGAAGGAAAGTACGACAAGTTTAAAGAGTACACTGCCATGGTTGATGCCGAGAAGACAGGTTATCTCAGAAGTCTTATTGATTTTGAGTATCCCGAGGCAGGAGTTCCTCTTGAAGAGGTTGAGAGTGAGGAGTCAATAGTTCAGAGATTTAAGACAGGAGCTATGTCCTACGGATCCATTTCCGAGGAGGCTCATCAGACACTTGCCATCGCCATGAATCACCTCCATGGTAAATCCAACAGCGGTGAGGGTGGCGAGAGTGACGAGAGAATCGCTTCAGCCGGTACGGATAATGACAGAAGCTCAGCTATCAAGCAGGTAGCCAGTGGACGTTTCGGTGTTACAAGCAAATATCTTGTCAGCGCAAGAGAGATACAGATAAAAATGGCACAGGGTGCCAAGCCGGGTGAGGGCGGTCACCTTCCTGGAAGAAAGGTTTATCCATGGATTGCAAAGACACGTCATTCAACTCCGGGTGTGAGCCTTATATCACCTCCGCCTCATCATGATATTTATTCTATCGAGGATCTGGCTCAGCTTATATATGATCTGAAAAATGCAAACAAATATGCACGTATATCCGTAAAGCTTGTTTCGGAGGCGGGTGTCGGTACGGTTGCAGCAGGTGTTGCCAAGGCCGGAGCAGAGGTCGTGCTTGTATCAGGCTATGACGGTGGAACAGGTGCTGCACCTCTCAGTTCTATCCATAATGCAGGACTTCCATGGGAAATGGGACTTGCAGAGACGCATCAGACACTTGTTGCAAATGGACTCAGAAACCAGGTTGTTATCGAGACAGACGGTAAGCTCATGAGCGGCCGTGATGTGGCTATAGCTGCAATACTGGGTGCAGAGGAATTCGGATTTGCAACAGCTCCGCTGGTAACTATGGGCTGTGTAATGATGAGAGTCTGCCAGAATGATACCTGTCCTATGGGTGTTGCAACTCAGAATCCGGAACTCAGAAAGCGTTTCAGAGGTAAGCCGGAGTACGTTGAAAACTTCATGCTCTTTATAGCTAGAGAGCTTCGTGAATATATGGCACGGCTCGGTGTCAGAACAGTAGAAGAGCTGGTAGGTAGAACAGACCTGCTGAAGGTTAAGGAAGGACTTGATGATCAGGAGTCACGTATCTGTCTTGATAAGGTTCTGTATGATATGTCAGGTGTAGACAGAGAACTTCAGACCTTCCATCCTGAGCTTAAATATGATTTCAAGCTTGAGAATACAAAGGATGAATCAGTACTTCTTAAGTCAAAGAAGGTAAAGGATATCCTGAAGAATGTATCTAATGCTGCTTCGGGAAATGATAAATCCGATGAATGCAGTCTCAGCCTGAAGCTTACAAATGTTGACAGAACATTTGGTACACTTCTCGGTGCAGAGATTACGAGACAGTGTCCTGAGGGACTTCCTGAGGATACGATCTGGATCAACTGTACGGGATCAGGCGGACAGAGCTACGGTGCATTTATCCCGAAGGGACTTACACTTAATCTTGAGGGAGACAGCAACGACTACTTCGGAAAGGGACTTTCAGGCGGAAAGCTTATCGTTAAGGCTCCTGCTGAAGCTAAGTACGATCCGGAAGAAAATATAATCATCGGTAACGTTGCGCTGTACGGAGCAACTTCAGGTGAGGCTTATATAGCAGGTATGGCCGGTGAGAGATTCTGTATCAGAAACTCAGGAGCAACTGCAGTTGTTGAAGGTGTCGGAGAGCACGGATGCGAATATATGACAGGTGGACGTGCAGTCATTCTCGGACCTACAGGAAAGAACTTTGCTGCAGGTATGAGCGGCGGAATCGCTTACGTATATGATGAGCATAATACCCTGTACAAGAACCTGAATAAGCAGCTGGTAAATATGGAGAAGCTTGAGTATAAGAATGATATCGAAGAGCTGAGACGTATTATTGAGAGACATGTTGAGTACACAGGTTCAAAGAAGGGTCAGGCTATACTTGATAACTTTGAAGAAAATATAGAGCATTTCAAGAAGATAATTCCTTCAGATTATAAGGAGATGCTCAGGCTTACAGCTGAGTGCGAAGAGCAGGGTATGAACCATGAGCAGGCACAGATAGAAGCATTTACAAAACTGGTAGGATAATGAGGATAATAATATGGGAAAGATAACAGGTTTTTTAGAATATGAAAGAAAGGATGGTCCGGTGGTTTCGGAGGAGGAAAGACTTAAGAATTTCCTCGAGTTCCACGGCCGTCTGACCCAGGAGGAACAGCAGGAGCAGGCCGCACGATGTATGGATTGTGGTGTTCCATTTTGCCAGGCGGGTATGATGATCGCGGGAATGGCTTCCGGCTGCCCGCTTCACAATCTTGTGCCGGAAATAAATGATCTGGTATACAGAGGTGATCTGGGAAAAGCATTTGAAAGACTGTCTATGACACACAGCTTTCCGGAGTTTACTTCCCGTGTATGTCCGGCTCTTTGCGAGAATGCATGTACATGCGGACTTCATCAGGAGAGCGTTGCTACAAAGGAAAATGAAAAATCTGTTATCGAGTATGCCTTTGAAAATGGACTTGTTAAGGAAATAGCTCCTGAAAATAGAACAGGAAAAAAAGTTGCCGTAGTAGGAAGCGGTCCGTCGGGGCTTGCAGCCGCTCAGCTTCTCAATCGGAGAGGCCACTTAGTCACTGTTTTCGAGCGCAGTGACAGGGTCGGCGGTCTGCTTCGTTACGGTATTCCTAACATGAAGCTTGATAAGTCAGTGATCGACAGGCGTGTAAAGCTGATGGAGGAAGCCGGAATAAAATTTGTTGTAAATACTGATGTGTGCGGTGATGGATCTCATGGTATAAATGATAAGGCAGATAACAAAGTCAGTGCGAAGGAACTCATGAAGGAGTATGACGCTGTTATCCTTGCCTGCGGAGCATCAAATCCCAGGGATATCAAGGCGCCCGGAAGAGATGCTGAGGGAATCTATTTTGCTGTGGATTTTCTGGGAAGAGTTACGAAGAGTCTTCTGGACAGCAGCTTTGGGATTCTGGAAAAGCCGGATGTGAAAGCATTTCCTTATAGTGAGGTAAAAGGAAAGGACGTTATAGTTATCGGTGGTGGTGATACGGGAAATGACTGTGTCGGAACAAGTATACGTCTCGGAGCAAAGTCAGTGACACAGCTTGAGATGATGCCATGTCCGCCTTCAGAGCGACTTGACTCAAATCCATGGCCGGAGTGGCCCCGTGTCCTTAAAACAGACTATGGTCAGGAGGAGTCCATCTATAAGTTCGGACATGATCCGCGTATTTATCAGACAACCGTAAAGCAGTTTATAAAGGATGAAAAAGGAAAGCTCAGCGCAGTGGAAATCATTTCTCTGAAGCCTGAGAGAGATGAAAAAACAGGCCGTATGAATATGGTTCCCGTTGAAGGAAGTGAGAAGACACTGCCGGCACAGCTGGTGCTTATCGCAGCAGGCTTCCTTGGAAGCGAAAGCTATGTAACAGAAGGCTTCGGAGTAGAAGTGGACGGCAGGACAAATGTAAAGACCGAGCCGGGACATCATGCAGCAGAAATAAAGAAAGATAATAAAAGCAAATCAACAGATAAGGCTAAAATATACACGGCCGGCGATATGCATCGTGGCCAGTCACTTGTAGTATGGGCCATCGCAGAAGGCCGAAGTGCTGCACGTGAAGTAGACAGAGATATGATGGGTTATACCAATCTGTAATTCAAATGTGTCAAATGGGGACGGTTCTTCTATGTAACATAGATCCGTCCCCATTGTATCATTTTGGGATAATTGGATTATATGTGAACTTCCAACATTTCAATAAACTCTTATTATTACTTGAAAAGTATTCTTCTCTGATTTATCGTTTATTTACACGCGATAAAGAGGCAGGAAGAGGTTCGTTATAAATGAGAAGAAAGCAGTAATTCTATTACGCTTTTATGATGTTCAGTATCTTCTTCGAGGTTCATAAAAAACTGAATTTTATATTGAGTTAAAATCGGATTTTTCTTTGGATTTAACGGTCAAAGTGGTTAATATAAATCCTAAATGTAAAGGTGGATCTGATCTTCTTGATAAATGTAAGGTGTTAAAAGAGTATAGTGAGTTGGTTGAGATATTTAAAGGATTTGTTAATGATGGAGACTCAAGACCAGCCCACGAAGCAATTAAGCTTTGTATAAAAAAAGGTATTCTGGTTGATTTTCTAACGGAAGAGGGTGATGAGGTGGAAAACTGGTTATTTGCAGAATATGATCGTGATGCGGATATCAGGATTCAGAGAGAAGAAGCAGCGGAAGATGCAACGGAAAGAATCAATCAATTAATTCAAAAGCTGATTGATGATAATCGATTTGATGATTTAAAAAAATCAACTCAAGATAAAGATCTTCAATGTCAGCTGATGAAGGAGTACGGAATTATTGATTGATGAATATCAACTGAAAAGAGTATTAACAACAAGACCTTGTTATCTGATTTGTGAAAAGTCAGACAATATGGTCTTGGGTTATGTAAACTTGACCAGTGGTTGTGACAATGATAAAATTAATAAAAAATTATTTAATTGGAGGTGCATCATGAAGAAGTGGGTTAGAAAAGTAATAGCTTTAAATTTGGCAATCATATTGTCGGTAGGGTTGTTCTCATTCAGAAGTGAGGCTGCTTATAGTTCTTATGGCGATAATGAAAGGTTTTCAATACATACACCAACCCTTGGTGATATTATGATGGGAGATAAGACCACGCTTTATTTTGAAAAAGGTTCAAATGTTGATACACGTTATGGCGGATGTTGTTATGCTGATGATATTATATTTAAGGGAGATGAAGCTACTTTTGAGGGCTATAATGGAGATGAAGGAAACGGAGAGATTTGTGCGACTCCGAATAATCATTTCGAATTCATGAACTCCGAGACTGGAGCAACAAATCCATTTACCTTAAATCTGACAAAATCAGTGTTATTAACAATTAAAGATGATAATTTAAGAGGAAGTGAAGAACCCTTCCTTGCTTATGCATCTGTATTGAAACTGAAAGGAAACGGAACTCTTTCACTTGAAATAGGGGACAGCAGTATGATGGGACTTTATTGTGCATCAGATCTGTATGTGGATGGAGTTAATCTCGTTATAAATACGAAGGGTTCATGCGGTCTCTCAGTACATGATATTAATATAAGCAGTGGTTCTATTGATATAACCGCTTCTAATGCAAGTAAGGATGAATATGGATGTATAGTCTATAATAAGATTAATCTTGGAGATGGAATGGGAATAGTTGAGCCTGAAAATGCGGTTATAAAGCAGAACAGCTATGGTGAAAGTGTAATATGTAACAGTGACGGATCATATGCAAAGCATGTTAAGATAGCAAAAAAATCCTCTTCATCTGATGAAAGCGAATCCGGTTCATCTTCAGGAAATTCTTCAAAAGGATATTCCAACGAATGGGCAGGTGGCAAGTGGTACGATGCAGATGGCTCCCAGACCTATACAGGTACACTTTCATGGAAGAGTGACGCTTCCGGTTGGTGGGTAGAGGACAGCTCAGGCTGGTATCCTAAATCACAGTGGCAGAAGATAGATGGCACATGGTACTTCTTTAAGCCTGATGGATATATGGCGTCTAATGAATACTATAACGGATATTGGTTCAATAAAGATGGTTCATGGGATGAGAAGTATTTCCTGAGTTGGAAGAGTAATGATACCGGCTGGTGGGTTGAGGATAAATCAGGTTGGTGGCCTGCAAGCAGCTGGCTCAAGATAGATGGTTACTGGTATTACTTCGATGCATCCGGATACATGGTTACAAACCAGTATGTTGATGGATGGTGGATCAGTGCCGATGGAGTTTGTTATTAAAAAATATCGATAACACGAGACATAATTTGTATATGATACAGTGGGGACGGTTCTATGTTACATAGAAGAACCGTCCCCATTGTATCATGAATCGAAGAATTGTCTGCCGTCGTCAGTAACCAGTCGTTCAGTCTTTGGATATTCAAAGATATTCGGATTATCTGAGTTGTCCTTCAGATATGCGGCGAATTTTGCAGCGTGATATTTGGCCATATTCAGGTTGTGCATGAGATAATTTCCGCAGTTTTCCGGTGAAGTTCCCGGAACTTCGTCATAATCCTTAACTGATTCAAATGCATTGATCAGTAGCTCACAAATATCCTTCGGTGCACGGTTTCCTTTAAGAATTAGATAGAAGCCCGTGAGGCATCCCATAGGCCCCCAGTATATTACTTCATCCTTCCACTCATCATTGTTTCTGAGATATGTAGCTATGAGGTGCTCGAGAGAGTGCATAGCAGCAACATCTACAGCGGGTTCAACATTCGGTTTTGTAACCCTTACATCATATGTTGTGATCATTTTGTCATCTATCGTATCAATCCTGCTGACAAAAATACCCGGTATGATCAGAGTATGGTCAACCGAAAAGCTTGGTATAAGATCCATTTTCTTTACTCCCTTTTTTTTTATTTATAATTCAATATAGCCTTATATAGTCTACCTTGTATATATTGTAAAATCAACACAAACTGTGATATTTCAAATAATCGTTATTTCATATTATAGGCGGTTTATTATGGATAGCCGAGCAATTGACAAATGCTTTTTGAGACCATTACGGGTCTCGGTGCTTAGCGATTCGCGAGCACAAAGTGCGAAGTGAGAGCTTAGCAAGCGAAGCGGCCGCTAGGGGTAATCCCGTACTGAGCGGAAGCGATGTCGATAAAAGCATTATGTCAGAAGCGAGGCGTATGACATTATTACATAATAAAAAAAATGCAATAACAATATTAAAGTGGTACAATAAAGGATAAGGTTAAAATGCAGTAAAATGATATATGGGAGCGTATCTATGAAGATTCTAAAGAAAACATTCTTATGCACAGTGATGTTTTTTTCCATCTTTATATTTGCATCCTTTGCAGGTGGACAAAAGGATGCCCGTCCGGGAAAAGACGGATGGCTGTCTGTCGAAGGATCACAGATAGTAAATGAAAATGGAGAAGCCGTAACACTACGTGGTATAAGCACCCATGGTCTTACCTGGTACCCGGATTATATCAATGATAAACTGTTCTCTCAGATATCCACTGAGTGGAACTGTAATTTCGTGCGCCTTCCCATGTATTCTGCAGATTATGTAAAGAATAAGAAAGAGAATCTGAAGATACTCCACAGAGGTATTGAAGCAGCCATTAAGTCAGATATGTATGTTCTTGTTGACTGGCATATACTTACCGACAATAATCCTCTGGATCATCTGAAACAGGCAGAGAAATTCTTTGATGATATTTCTGCTGAGTATGCTAATTCCCCGAATATCATTTATGAGATATGTAATGAGCCAAATGGAAACACAACCTGGGATGATATCTATGAATATGCAAATCAGATTATTCCGATAATCAGAAAAAACAGTCCGAATTCTATCATCGTTGTGGGTACACCCGATTATGATCAGGATCTTGAATCCCCCAAAAAGAAGCCGCTGGATTTCGATAATATAATGTATGTATTCCATTTCTATACAGCTTCTCATTATGATGAAATGTTTGAAAAACTCGAAGCTGCTCATAAAGCCAATTTGCCTGTTTTTATTTCAGAGTGCGGAATCACTGAGGCAGACGGAAATGGTTTGATAGATTATGGAAATGCAGTTAAATGGTTCAATTACCTTCATGAGAATAATATAAGCTATGTTATCTGGAATCTGTCAAATAAGAATGAATCATCATCATTTATAAAAGCTACCACCGGAGAGGATAAGCATCTTACTGATGATGATCTTACTGATTCCGGAAAATGGGTTAAGGCTCTTATTCAGGGACAGGATCCCAAAAAGATAAAAAAAGGAGCAACTCAGATAAAGTATTCTGTCTGGGATTATTTCAGTATTCAGATACATGCACTTGGAGATGAAGGATTAGCTGCTGTAAATAACTGGTGGAAGATAGCGCTTGTTACAGTGGTTGTATTTTTGATAATTCTATTTAATTATATAATGACACATGTGCTTTCGAGAAGGAAGGTAAGAACCTATGATGATCTGATAGCTCTTTGTAATAAGGTGAAGATGCCGGCGAAAGAGCTTGCCAGTTATTATCTGAAGAAAGCGGTTATATCCATTTCGCTTTTCCTTACATTTATATATCTTTGCTGGCGTCTGCTGTATTCCATAAATACCGGGGCCGGTGTGCTGGCTATCGTCTGCAATGTTCTGCTTCTTATTGTAGAGACACTGGGCTTTGTGGAATCCTGCATACACTACAGAAATATAGCAAACCTTAAGAATCATCCCCTTCCGGAGATTGAAGATGATGAATATCCTGAAGTTGATATTTTTATCGCCTCCTATAATGAGCCCGCAGAGCTTCTGAGGAAGACCATTAACGGCTGCAAGCATCTGAAGTATCCGGATAAATCAAAGGTTCATATCTGGCTTTGTGATGATAACCGTCGTGCATACATGAGAGAACTTGCCGAATCAATGGGTATCGGTTATTTCGACCGTCCCGATAACAAGGGAGCCAAAGCCGGAAATCTGAATAATGCTCTGAAACAGACCAGTGCTCCTTATGTGGTTACTCTTGATGCGGACATGATAGTAAAGAGCGATTTTCTGTTAAAGACCATTCCATACTTTGTTTATGTAGAGAAATGTAATCAGAATGTTAAGGAGAATCAAAAGCGTCATCTGGGACTTCTTCAGAGTCCGCAGTGCTTTTATGATGCGGATGTTTTCCAGCATGCGCTTTATTCCGAGAACAATATACCTAATGAGCAGGACTTCTTTTATAGGAGTATAGAGGTAGGAAAGACCACAACCAACAGCGTTATTTACGGCGGTTCAAATACTGTTCTTTCAAGACAGGCACTTCTTGATATTGGCGGATTCTATACAGAGACAATAACCGAGGACTTTGCAACAGGTCTTCTTATTGAGTCGGCAGGATATCTGTCTCTGGGAATTCCTGAACCTCTTGCCAGCGGTCAGACACCTCATACCTTTAAGGAACATATCAAGCAACGTACCAGATGGGGACGTGGAGTTATTAACACTGCTAAGAAACTGAAAATATTCAGAAGAAAGGAACTGAATCTCAGCCAGAAGCTGAGTTACTGGAGTTCTTATATTTACTGGTTTTCACCTGTTAAGAATTTTATATATGTATTATCACCCCTTATGTTTGCGACATTTATGATACCTGTATTCAAATGTAACTGGCTGGAGCTTCTTGTTTTCTGGCTCCCTATGTTTGCATTTCAGGATATCTGCCTCAGATTTGTGGGAGGTAATAAAACCTCACTTAAGTGGAGCTGTATATATGAGATGAGCGTAATGCCTTATCTGCTGATTCCGATTATTAAGGAGAGTATCGGTATTTCCCTTAAAAAATTCCAGGTTACCGACAAATCCGGTAAGGGTGCTAAAAAGAAGGAAAAGAACCTGAAGACTATGATGCCATTTATTATATTAATCATTCTTTCCGTATTTGGTATCTTCAGAGTGATATATATTCTTAAAGCAGATAACTCATTTGGAATGGTAGTAATTCTTTTCTGGCTTATAAGGAATCTTTATGGTATGATTATGGTTCTGTTCCTGATAAATGGAAGGAATTCAAATACTGATGAAGAAACGGTTATCGTTAAAGACGGTGAAATGGTAAGCGTTAAGAAGATTGAAAATGACATTATCAGCAGAAACAGTTACAAGAGGAAATATGATCAGGATTATAATGAGAATAGTGATGTTCCGGTTGTTCATGATGGTATCACTTCAAGATTAACGGAGCATAATGTTCAGATCTTCCTGGATGAGGGAAATGATATAAGGATCGGTGATATGGCTGAACTTACTATCATGTCAAAGGAGATTCAGCTTACTGTAAAGGGTGTTGTAACAAAAGAGGTACATCTCAACCATTCCAATCATTATATGATCACCATTGAGATACTTGATTTCGGTTCTGAGGAAAATGAATTTGAATATCTGGAGATTCTCTATGACAGAGTACCTACACTTCCTCAGTCACTGAAAAAAGATTTCGGAATTCTTTCATTATTATGGAGAAATATTGTGTGCAGGGTAGCACGAAGAATATAGAGAATGTAAATCAAAAGAATAAAAAACATAAAACAGTAAAAATATAAACAGTAAACAGGAAAAATATAAACAGTAAACAGGAAAAATATAAACAGTAAACAGGAAAAATATGATAAATAAACGAAACTTAAAGAAAAAGCATATATTAAAAAATCCACAAAAACATGTTTTTAAAATATTATTAGCCGTTGTAGTTTCTGTAGTTATGTTAACCAAAACCAGTACTATTATTTTTAATAGTAACCTGCCTTACACGGTTAATGCAGAAGGCGAGGATGGAGACGGCTATACCGAAGAGCAGAAGAATGCGGCTAAGGCCTGGTTATCTGCCCATGGTTATCCTCCCACACGAGCCGGAGCTGCTATGGCTTATCAGGATTATCTGAACGGAAAATTTGATGACGATCCGGCAGTTCGTAAATACAAGGGACTTGATAAAGAGGATTCAAACAAAGATTCAGGAAATCAGAATAATACAAACACTTCTGATAATGGTTCGGATAGTACAGAGGCTTCAGAGGATAACGATTCCGGTGAGGATACCTCAGGAGGCGGAACCGTTGCAAAAAATGACTCTTCGGACGAGGATGTAAACGTCATGGAAGTTATTGATATGATGCAGGAAAAGCATGAGCTTACAGCTGCCGATCTGGGAGAACAGATATTCAATAACAAGCCAAAGTATTTGCTTGATAAGTCACCTTATATACAGCTGATTTATGAGCCCGAGGTGGTAGAGAAAAAATCATCGGACAGTGGTGTGATGATATATATCCTGATCGGTGTTGTGGTGGTTATGCTGCTTGCGTCTACCGCACTGCTTTTCAGAAAAACAGGAGAGCAATAGTTCGAAAAACAGGAGAGTAATAGTTCATTCCTGCTTGCAATTGAAGTAAAAAAAGTATTAAAATGGAGAGCGTATTTTCAATGAGAAGTTTTATTCCGCTGTCGATCCCGAATTTTGAAGGGAACGAAAGAAAATATGTAGACGACGCGCTGGATCAAGGGTGGGTTTCAACCGGCGGAGCCTATATTACAAGGCTTGAACAGGATCTGGCGCGGTTTTTGCGTGTTGATAATGTGGCTGCCTGTCAGAGCGGAAGTGCAGCTATACATCTGGCATTAGTTGATGCAGGAGTAGGGCCGGAGGATGTGGTTATCGTTCCGGCACTTACATTTATCGCGGCTGTAAATCCGGTGAGATATCAGTTTGCAACTCCTGTATTTATGGACTGCGATGACAGTCTGTGTATGGATCCGGATAAGCTGGAGGAGTTTCTTTCCATAGAATGTAAAGAGGAAAATGGTGTCCTCTGTTTCAGGTCAAAGCCTGTAAAAGCAGTAATAGTAGTTCATGTTTTCGGAAATGCTGCTGATATGGAGCGTATAGTAGATATAGCTCATCGTTACGGAATTACGGTTATTGAGGATGCGACTGAGGCTCTCGGAACAGCTTACACAGCCCCTGAGACATCTGTAGCCGGGAAGTTTGCGGGAACCATCGGCGACTACGGTGCATACAGCTTTAACGGAAATAAGATAATAACCACCGGCGGTGGCGGAGCTGTTACTGCAAAGGACAGCAGCAGAGTGGATCATATAAGATATCTTTCCACACAGGCGAAGGATGATGCAAAGTTTTATCTTCATAATGAAGTAGGTTATAATTACAGGATGACAAATCTTCAGGCGGCGCTTGGTGTGGCTCAGCTTGAGGAGCTTCCTGAATTCATAAGACGTAAGAATGTGAATTATGAGATTTATAAGAATGTATTTGACGGATATGAAAAGGCGCGTCTTAAGGAGTTCAGAGAGGGAACTGATTCCAACAGATGGCTTTATGCCCTGGAAATGGATATGGATCAGATAAAGATGACTCCCCGTGAAATAGTTGAAGCCCTTGAAGAAAAAGGTATTCAGACACGTCTTGTTTGGGGACTTATAAATGAACAGACTCCCTATGTGAATGAGTATGCTTTTAAGCTTGAGAAGGCACCGTTTTATGCTTCATGTATCCTTAACATTCCATCTGATGTGAGTCTGACAGAAGAAGAGATAGAGTACGTTTCCCGGAATATAAAAGAACTATAGTGTGTTATTTCCGGAACATAAAGGAATTATAGAGTTCGTTTTATGTACTATTTAAAGGAGATTTAGAGTGAATGTATATGTAGATACCTGTGTCCTGCCGCGGTGCAGGATGGAAACAGCAAAAATATATAGGGAAAGATTTGGAAGCAGACTGGGCTTTGAGTTTCTTCCCATGTTTGATATGGCGGAGTTTGAGGCGAATCTGAAGGAAAATCTTGATGTTTTCATGGAGTGTCCTCTTGACTTCCATGAGCCTGTTTTTTGTGTGGAGCATACTGCAAAAAAAGGAACCTCTGAATATGAAGAGAGTATGTATCATATAAATCTCACAAAGAAGTATGCCGATATCCTTAAGCCAAAATCCATGGTATATCATGTGAATAACGGAGTAGTCATTCCGGAGAAGAAGGATGAAATGCTGGCAACCTCTCTGGAGAATCTGGAAGAAATGAGAGATATATTTCCCGATGTGGATATCCTTGTGGAAAATGTGGGAACCGCCGTACAGCAGAACATACTTCTTGATCAGGCTGAATTCACTGACCTCTGCAGGGATAAGAAGTTTGGAGTTGTTATAGATATCGGACATGCAAATGCCAATTCCTGGGATATATATAAGCTGGTTGATGATCTGGCTTCCCAGGTAAAGATATTTCACCTTCATAATAATGACGGACAGAATGATCAGCATAGAAGGATATTAGACGGAACCATAGATTTCCCCGATCTCTTCGGACATATATTAAATAAGGCTCCAAATGCTGATTTCGTTATAGAGTATGTAAGACCTGAGTATCACGGCGAGCAGCTGATGGAAGATATCGAAACAGTTTTCAAATTAATGGAAAAATAATAGTAAAGGAGTTTGCATTACCCTGCGAAAAATGGTGATGCACCATATCATGGAACAGAATTTGAATAGCAGCCAGCTTGAATATGTCTTCAGAAATATGGATGATTCGGTCTGTGTAACTACAAAGACAGGTGTGCTGAGCTATTATAACAATGCTGCAAAAAATCTTTTCAGTATAAAGGAAAATGCAGCTGATAAAGAAATAAAAATATGGTCGGTTATTCCGTATGTTGAAAGAAATGATAATCTGATACAGCTTTTTATAGATGCCATAGCGGCTAAGGAGAGTACATTTCACGATATAGTTGAATATGAAAAGAATGATGGAAGTGTGTGTAAGCTTCGTGTCAGCATTACCTATTCTCAGGAAGAGAGTGAACTGTTTATTATAGTTATCACTAACCTTACCGAGCTTTTCAGGATCAGCTCTGCTTTTGAAAGATATACCTCTACTGAAATAGCTGACTTTGTTCTGAATACTCCGGAAGGAGAAAAACGCGGAGGTGTCTCAAAGGAAGTAACGATCCTTATGAGTGATATTCGCGGCTTCACGGCTCTCAGTACAAAAAAGAGTCCGTCCGATCTTATAAAAATCCTGAATAATTATTTTGAAAAAATGGTTGAAGTCATTGAGAAACACCATGGTTCTGTCATAGAGTTTCTAGGGGATGGTATTTTTGTTTTGTTTGGTGCTCCGAAGGATGATCCGGATCATGCAACCAATGCAGTAAAATGTGCCATAGAAATGCAAAATGCCGTAGTGGCCGCAAACAAATGGAATCGCAGTCATGGATATGATGAACTCCAGATGGGGGTTGGAATAAATTCCGGCATTACAGTAGTAGGAAATATCGGTTCAGAGAAAAAGATGAAGTATGGATGTATAGGTGAGGCCGTAAATATTGCCGGACGTGTTGAGACCTATACCATCGGCGGACAGATTTACATTTCAGAGTCCACTAAGAAGCTGATCAGGGAAGACCTTGTTATAGAGGGAGTGCAGAGCATGCTTCCGAAGGGCGCCAGGACAGAGATTAGTATTTTTGATATAAGCGGCATCGGTAATTATCATATTGACAGGAGTAATAAAATCAACTGGCTCAGCGGATGCAGACCTGTAGATATTACATTTTTCGAAGTAGACGGAAAGTATGTGGGAGAAGATCCATTTAGCGGAAGGATAGAAAGCCTTTCAGCGGATGAACGATTTGCAAAGCTTATGACATGCAAAAATATGCCGGAACGATCGAATATAATGATCGACATAGGCGGAGATCTTTATGCAAAGGTTATCGAAGCTAAAGATGGTTTTTATACCATCTGTTTCACATCTAAACCGGACTCTTTTGCGGATTGGGCAGAGATAATAAAATGACATAAGTGTAAAAAGTTACAATGTGTTCCTGCTTGCAGGAACAGTATAACGACATCAATAAATCAAAAAAGGAAATAAAAATGAGCGAGAATAAGAATCTTACAGAAGTAGTTGATGAAATTGAAAAGGTAATAAAAGGAAAAAGAGAGATCATAGAGAAGGTATTCATGACCATATGTGCTTCAGGTCATATTCTTCTTGAGGACAATCCGGGTTCCGGAAAGACTACACTTGCGAAAGCATTTTCAAAGGTAATAGGTCTTGAATTTAAGAGACTTCAGTTTACACCGGATACCATGCCCAGTGATATAACGGGTTATTATTATATGGACAGAGATACCAGAAAGATGAATTATGTGCCCGGAGCGGTGCAGTGTAATCTTCTTCTTGGTGACGAGATAAACAGAACTTCAGCCAAGACTCAGTCAGCTCTTCTTGAACCTATGGAGGAGGGGACTGTTACTCTTGAGGGGTCCACTAAATCTCTGCCGAAGCCATTTATCCTTATAGCTACTCAGAATCCGGTTACCAGTCTCGGTACACAGCCACTTCCGGATTCACAGTGCGACCGTTTTATGGTGAAGCTGTCTATGGGATATCCAAGTCTTAATGATGAGGTCAGTATCCTTATGAATACTTCTGTAAATGATATAACCGAGAAGCTTTCCACAAAGCTTTCCGTTAAGGAGCTTCAGAAGATCAGAGAGGCTGTTGATAAGAATATCCGTGCAGATGAAGAGGTTATCGACTATATCTGCAGACTCTGTGATGAGACCAGGCATAATGATTTTATTGAGGTTGGTGTCAGCACCAGAGGTTCTGTTGCCCTTAAGAGAATGGCATGTGCAAATGCTTACTTCAACGGCAGGGATTATATAACTCCAAATGATGTATATGATATCTTCCTTGATGTATGCAGTCACAGGATAGTGCTTAGTTCACAGGCAAGAATGGAAGGAGAAAATGAGGTTTCAGTTTTAACCGATATTCTGGATAACAAGGTTAAAGCCCCTGATATTGCAAAATAATGATAAGTCATATAATCAGCGCCTTATTGGCATTCTTAACTTTATTTATTGCATTTGTACACACCGGTGAAGTATTTCTGCTTGGACTCGCGATTCTCTTGCTGGTGTTTTTTGCCGTGGTTCTTATCTACAATATAATCCTGACAAAGAGCCTTCAGATAGATATCTCCATGAAGAACAGCTCTGTGTCAAATAAAAATATGCTTATTAATATTGATATTTCAAATCCTTCACCTCTTCCCATAACAAATGGAATCATCAAGTTCAGAGTTTCCAATCCCGGATTTGGAGTCAAGGATACATTTGTCAAAAAATTCACTGCCGGCAGTGGTACTTCCAGTCTGGTATTTGAACTCGGAAGTGATTATTGCGGAAGGTTTGATGTAAATATCGATCATGTCCGTATCTATGATCTTCTCGGTCTTTCTTATAAAAATGCGGTGAAAAAATACGTAAAGTCCGTTTATCTGTATCCGGCATTTAAGCCCTATGATAAGGTTACCGAGGTCAGAAGAGTTAATTATGAGAAGGAGAGATACTTCAGTAACAGGAAGAGTCCCGTGCTCAGTGAGATTCTCCAGTACAGAGAGTATCAGCCGGGCGACAATCTGAGACATATTAACTGGAAGCTTTCCGACAGATATGATGAGCTTCTGGTTCGTGAGTTTGATACACCCACGGATAATCAGGTGCTGATAACCTTTGATATCACTAATGATAATCTTAAGACCAAGAATATGGTGTTCAGTACTCTTATGTCTGTATCCACGGCATATCTGAAGAATGGTATTTTCCATCAGGTGGGATGGTACCGTGGGAATAAGGGTACGGCATTTATGAATATGTTTGCATCTGCGGATCTCTATGAGACCATGAAGATGATTTTTGATGATGATAAGGGTGAGGATACCTCAGGAATGATGTATCTTCTGAAAAGCGGTGTGCTTTCGAAATATGCAAAAGTGGTTTACATAACTAATAAACAGGACGATATTATGACCAGAGAGTTTGTTCTTCACGACAATGTTGAGCCTGTAATACTGGACGAGGTTTCATGAGCGTAATAAGACTTGAACAACAAAGTACGGGAAAAAAGACAACGAAGCTGTATGATTTTATAGCTTCGTCGATTTTCTGCGCCTTCATGCTGTTCTTTGTTTTCGGAGCGGTGAGATGGTGGAAGATGCTTCTCCTTGGTTCAGTGCTGGCGGGAGTTTATTCATTTGTCTTTACACTTATTTCGGAAAAGGTGAAACCTGCCATATCCACTTCCATGATGGGAGCGGGATTTCTTTTCTGTTTTGCATTACTCAGCAGGCAGATAATAAGCGGTATAACCATATATCTGAATGAACTTATCAATAACTGGAATATAAGGAAGGGTACTATCTATCAGCTTTTTGTATCCCAAACCGAAGACAGTCGTGTTATAAGGGCCATAATAGTTGTTCTGATCGCTCTGCTTATAGCCGCACTTATCAATACGGCAGTATATTATAAAGCCTTTGTTCCCGTGCTTCTTTTCCTATATATGGGATTTATTTACTATATGCTCACATCCGCCGAGGCAAAGGGATATATGATGTTCATAATGACGGCAGTAGCTCTCGTGGTTTTATCTTATTCTGCATCACATTCGGGATCTGACAGAACAAGGATCATTTTTCCGGTTATTATTGCTGCGTCAGTTCTTGTTATAGCAGGTACTTCATATCTTCTTTGCAGAAAGATACCAACTTCACGACTGGATACATACAGAGAGAAGACATTAAAATATATAGAGACCAAGATTTACGGAGTATCGGATCTTCCGGAGGGCAGACTGGCTGAGTCAGGTCCAAAGCAGCTTGGCGATGAACCCCGTCTCAGTGTGGAAGCTGAGGAGGAGGGGCTGATGTATCTGAAGGGATACACCGGCTGTGCTTATAATGACGGAAACTGGCAGGAGCTGGATAAGGAAGCTTATAGTGATACTAATAAAGACCTTCTTCAATATATGATAGAAAAGAAGGATACATCCCTTACGCTCCTTGGTTCATTTCTTACTATAAGTAATAATTTTTATGAGGGAACTTATAAATTTGATGAGGAGACACTGAAGGTCAAAAATATAGGAGCTTCGGATAAATATATCTATACTCCTTATTTCTGCATAAAAGAATCCTTTGAGTTATACGATAATGTATACAAGGATCAGTGTGTCATGAATCCTGTTTCGGATATCAAGAAGGAGTATAAATTTGTCTGCGGAAATACAGATGAAAACCAGATGGTATCTCTGTACGATAATGGTGTGCTAAATGATATCATGAACAGAGCGGCCTACGGAATGAATGATATTGAGGTTAAGCATTATGCTCTGGAACAGGCATACAGAAATTATGTGGATGAATATTATACCGTTATACCTGATGAAGTCCGCAGCACTCTGGATGCGGAGGCTGAGCCGCTCAGTACAGATATCGGTGTTGAACTGATAACTGATTCAATCAGAGCCTATGTGAAGGAGAATATTACTTCTGATTACAGTCCCGACTATGCTTCCAAGGCAACACTTATGTACAGATATTATGGTGTTCCTGCAAGATATGTTGAGGGTTACAGATGCGAGCTTAAAGAAGGGCAGAATACCATTACCGCTAAAAGTGCCCATGCCTGGGTTGAGGTATACCGTTACGGTATGGGATGGGTGCCTATCGATGTTACTCCCGGCTTCTATGAAGACGAAGAAAGCATAGCTGAAATGTCTCCCGAATCAGGATATGATAATGTAAATGACAGTGATCAGTCACAGTCTGATGAGGATAAGGACTTGGAAGCTGAAAAAAGTGGAGGAAAGCTGAAAAAAATCATGCTTTTTATCCTGTTATTTGTTATGATTATTTTTATGGTAGTCATTATCAGAATGATAGTGATAGATAATCAGATAAAGAAAAAAATTAACGGAGAAAATCTGAATGATGCAGTTCTGTTCATGGCCGGAAGGATATGGTATATTCTCGGGAAGACAGGACTTTCAGTTGACAGGGGACTTCCTGTCAGATATGCATCTCAGATAGATAAGACTCTGGAGGATAGTTCGCTGCCTCATTACAGATCCATAGATGATATATTTATGAAGGCGAGATACTCCGGAAAAGATATACAGCAGCCTGATTATGAAGTTGTTAAGAACTATTATGAGGTTCTTTCAGGTACAGTGAGCGGCAGGCTCAGTGCAGTGAAAAAACTGATGTGGAGGCTGATATATGTTATTTACTAAGATCGGTAAAAAGAAAATTGAAAAATATATATTTGTCAGTCTCATGGCAGGTCTTACATTTGTCCTGACAGGCTGTGATAAGCAGCTGTCAGACTATAAGGTTGAAACAGTGTTTTCCTATACTGATATACAGGAGACGAAAAGAGATTACAGCGAGTCAACAGATGATCCGCTGGAGGATGAGTTTACTGCTGAGGTAGAGTCCCCTGAAGGCGGAGATGACTGGCAGATATCTCCTGACAGACCTATAGATGATCCCAATGATCCGAGAAATTCCTGGAGAAATCCGGGTTCTCGTACAAGTAATGCCGGGACTGATACAAACAGTTATGAGGATACATCTGATAACAGTTCTTCCGGAGGAGCAGGTGATTCCGGATATGCAGATGCCGGTGACGGATCCGGAGGTGAGGGGTCCGGAGGCGAAGGCGGAACCGGAGATAATGGCTCAGGTGGAACCGGAGATAACGGAAAAGGAAATGGAAAATCCGGCTCGGGTGATGATAAGAAGAAGGAAGAACCCGCTAAGACACCAAAGGCCTACGGACTTGAATATGAAGGTGACCTGGGAAGATATATCTGGGGAGAGGATGCCGATACATCCAATATCCATATATATTATACGGCTGAAGGCGGAAGAAAAGAGATAACGGATTATGAAATAACCATGGATTATCCGGAGCTTGTCACTTTTTCTGAAACCATACATACAGGCTCTCAGGGAACGACAACATTTGAACCTTATGAACCCGGTATTTATAACGCAATGGTTACATACGGCAAGTATTATTGTCAGGTTCCTTATGAGCTGGATATAGTTTACATAACTATGGATTTTTATCTGACGAATTACTGCATCGATGCAAGTCACAGAGATGATATTGTATATGACGATGAGGGATTTGCAACTGAGAAATATTACAGTGACGGACTCTACGGAACAAATACGGATCTGACTTCAACATTTCCGGGATATACATATTGTAAAAACTGCAGTGCCATTTGGAGCACCACAGCGGTTGAAAAGGTTCAATATGAAGTGACTGTAGATGATACAACCTATTTTGATTATAAGGACATCAACATGACGACCTACGGATGTAAAGTGGGGCATTGGAAGGTAATGTATCCGATAACGGGTGATTATGAATTCACCAGAGAAGAGTTTAATAAGATAGGAGTAACTGAGGATTATACAACTTATGCAGATTATCAGTATGATACATTGGATACTGATAAGGAAGAGATGATGGGATATGAATGGGAAAGTGATTATGTGTATAATGCCGGAACCTATGTGAAGTATTATACGGTTGCTCCCGAGGGTGTCGATCTCAGCTGGATAAGTGAGTGATAAGAAATAAGCATTCTGACGCGGCAGAAAGAAAAATGGTAATGTAAAGGGTATTGTTAAGAAAAGGAGAGATTGGAAAGATGAAGGCATGTTTAGGTAAAAGAAGCAGAAGAATCGTTACATATTTTCTGACATTTGTTATGGCTTTCGCATTGCTCAGTATTCCCGGAAGCTTAGGCAGGGGAGTAAATGCGGCTCCCGGTGGTTCAGAGGATGACTATCTGTTCCAGCTTGTTCCGGAAGAAAAAACACATGTTTATGATTATCAGATGGCTTACTATGATGACGGAAATTCGGTTCTTTTAAGAGTTGATGTAACTCCAATGATCGATGAATCACAGTATATGCCGGGAATTAACGGTGTTGTTGGTGATATGTCATGGACACTGTTTAATGAGATTAATGATGCTGATAAGAATATGACGGTTCTTGAGTTCAGAGGTAATACCCAGTTTAACACAGGGGCAAAATCCGGTAATATGGTAGTAAGTATAGTTGAAAAGGCTTCACCCACAAATGTAGTGGGAAAGGTTACTATTCCTATTACTTACTTTGATTCTTCTGTACTTCATACGGTTACATTTGATGGTAACGGCGGATATGTGGGAACACAGATAATCGGAGATGATACTGATCCTTCGTTTATTACTGAGAAAGATGAATCTATAAAAGAAGGAAGTACTATAGGAGCTGATGTTCTGAAAAACATAAATCCGTCCTATCCGAATAACGAGAAAATATTTGTGGGATGGCAGATAAACGGTGAAGGGGATATTTATTATCATACAGTAGTTCCCGGAAGAAAGTGGGTTGGAAGTATACCTGTTAATACTGATATAACTGTTACTGCTGTCTGGGAGGATATGGTAACTCTTACATTTATCACTGAGTCAGGTACCATATCATATGCTGATGCACTTAAAGCAAATCTGATCTCAAATGATAATAATACTTCATTAAAATTCGGAGTGGCAAAGGGAAATACTCTCGGCGGAGGAGTAAGTGCGGAAAATGATAATCTTTACTTCCTCGGATGGAGATGCAGCGTTGATGATATTCTTTATGAGGCAGGTTCCATATATAATTATCAGCCGGAAAACGATGCAACGTTTACAGCAGAGTGGGATCAGATATACAAAATAACCTTCAGATCTGAAGAAGGATATATAGGTGGTAATAAGAATACTGTACAGGTAGTCAGAAAATGTCGTCAGGGCTCAAGATTCGGAGAAGGCGGTCCTGCTTATGGTTCTCCGAGTATGAGCGGATATGATGATTATGTATTTGATTGCTGGGTTGATCAGTCAACAGGTGAAGAGTGGACAACCAGAAATCTTAATTACGGCCTTGACGGAAAGGCATTTTATCCTACACAGGATACTGTAATGCTTGCAAAATGGAAGCCGGCTCATAACTGGGTTGTTGATGAGGTATTACTGGAAGCAACCTGTACCTCAGATGGAGAGCAGCGTCTCAGATGTACTGATGAGGGTTGTTCTATGACAAAGATTGAGGTGATACCTGCAACAGGTCACAAGGTTGTTGTTGACAAAGCAGTTTCTCCTACAAAAACTTCAACGGGACTTACAGCAGGAAGTCACTGCGCAACTTGCGGCACGGTTCTTAAGGCTCAGATCATTATTCCGAAGCTGACAGATGAATCATCAGGTGAAACACCAGGTCAGAATAATGCATCAAACGGTTCGGGAAGCGGCCAGAACGGTAACTCACAGGCTAAGGCTACAAGCTACAGAAATGAGTGGGTAGACGGTAAATGGTATAACGCACAGGGTATATGTGATTATGACGGAACACTTATGTGGAAGCAGAACAGCACAGGCTGGTGGGTTGAGGACTCTAAGGGCTGGTACCCTATAAGTCAGTGGATGAAGATAGACGGTATCTGGTATTACTTTAATGCTGCAGGATATATGGCAGCCGGTGAGTGGTATGAGGGATATTGGCTGAATGCTGACGGATCCTGTACATATGGTGGTGTCGGAAGCTGGAAGTCTGATGCTTCAGGCTGGTGGTTTGCAGATACCTCGGGCTGGTATGCTGCCAGTCAGTGGCAGAGAATAGACGGATGCTGGTACTACTTTGGCTCAAACGGATATATGGTTACAAATCAGTATGTTGAAGGTTACTGGATAGATGCTGACGGTGTATGCCGCTAAGTTATCCGACAGATATAGTTGTTATATATTAACAATTCAGGAGAGGCTCCGGGGTGTATTCCCCGGAGCGAATACTAATTATGGTTGAAAAGATAGGAAATTTCCTCGGAATGACATGGAGTGAGCTTAAACTCTGGCTTCATAATAATAACGTTCCGCTGGTGGAATACTTTTTAAAGATACTTATCGGTATGATGGCTTATATCATCGTTGCCGATATCGTAAAAAAGTTTTTCGGAAAACTGAATAGTTCCTTTGGAAATAAGGACACGGGACATCTGTTCGTAAGACTGTTTTTTGATCTGATTCAAAGTCTGATACTTATATACGTTATTTATATTATAGCCGTTCAGCTGAATATAGTAGAGGCTGATCCACTGGCTACCATAACAGCATCAGCTGTGATACTTATCCTGATTGTCCTTCAGGGAAAGCTTGTGAAAGGTATTACGAAGGGAATACACTTTGTCGTCAAGGCTTTTAAGGGTGATGATGCCGTAGTTTATTCCGATTCGACGGTCATTACCAAACCGGATTTCCTCCGTGCCACAAAGGTGGGTAAATTTACCCGGGCTTTTATGGCTTATATATTTAAGCTGGCGGGTATAGCCATTGCGGTACTTATTGTTTATCTTTGTTATATGGGAATTAAGTATACCATCGATGCTGAAGGAAGAGATCTTACTCCCTTCACCGGTTACTCAGAGCCGAAGCTGGAGAAGGAACTGGGTACCACATTTAAGGATAATGATGCATTAGCCATCGATATACCTATTCATCCCGAAGGAAGTGTTTCTGTCAGAACCGATGGACGGGTAAATCTTGTATATGTTGATGGAAAGAGAGTTGCAATAAATACCTCCAGCAGGAAATACGGTCTTTATAATATCATGATAAATGAGCCTGAGATTGAGGCGGTAAAACATACATCATTTTTATATGATGGAACCGGATTTTTGCTGGATGATTTTCTGGGTGGTACGTCGAAGACTTATTATTACTATAGCTCGGTAAGGAATAACGGTATTGCTATGACTGTTAATGATAAGTCAAACAGAATTGTCAGCCTTACATATATTTCCGATTATGGAAAGGCCATGGAGGCTCTTGCTCCGGAGGATATGCAGCACTGAGCTGATATTTACTTATCAGCTTTGGCTATAAAATTTCTTTACATTTTATAGTCTATGAATTAAACTGTGGAATGGATGTGTTTTTTATCAATAAAATGATATATTATTAAGGAGTTTTCAATGAGTAAAGAGAAAGTATCCGAAGCAGAAGTAAAAGATGTAAACGATGTGGCAGAGGGCACAGAGGCAACTGAAAAAAAGAAGGGAAAAATAGATATAAAGAATATCCTGGTTTTATTTCTTGATTACTGTGCAATAATACTGGCTTACCTGCTGTCACTCATGTTTCTTTCAGAGGTTGATTTCTATCTTGCATCGCTCACGTATCTCAGTTCGGTTGTAACAATAACACCATTTTATGCACTGGGAGTTATAGTATTATTATTTATTGTAGGACTTTATCCCGACCATTACAGTAGAGTGGGTGTTCGTGAGGCAAGAAGACTTCTGTTTGTTACAGCGTTTTCAACAGTAGTATATTTCTTTATGGTAGAAAAAATGGGAGAGCATTTCCCTTCTATTTTCTATGTGTTAGGAGGACTTATACAGTTTATGTTTACTCTTGGCACAAGATTCTTCTATAGACTTACACATCCGGATAAGGATTTTGATACACTTCCGGAGTGATATATCACACTGTGTCAAAATGGATTTATAAATCATATTTTTATGGCACAATAATTCTCAAATTAAGGAAAAAGTAATGAAGACGGCAATTAAAGCATTTTTTATAACTTTGATCGGTCTCCTGGTTGTCGGGGGACTGATTTTTGTTACGATGAATTATCTGATAAAGGATAATGAAAAAAAAGAAGAAAAAACCACAGAGTCAGCCAGTGGTATAACCGATAAGGTGTCCGGACTGGATTCTGATAATACGGTGCTTCTAGCCAGTGGTGAGGCCATAGAAGAAGCATCTCCCGATACTGCTGAGGAGGCAACGCCTGCCGATGCGGTGGCAGAGGAGGATACGGGGATATTCGGATATCCCGAGATAGATTTTGAACCTCACGCTGTGGAGTCGACCCAGCCTACAAATCTGCTTGTCTCAACTGAGATAGCAGTTGATGGTACTGTTCTTGAGGATAAGTCTCAGTATGCATCAACCTACAGTCTTGGTGATATTGAGTTTGAAACAGGAAGTAAATACACGAAGGAAGAGGGAGTATTTACTTTCCGTGGAAACAATTTCCGTGATAATCCTACCTACGGAACAGCTGATTTTAAATACGGCTCTATGGAGCTTATATGGAACCATACTACCGGTTCTCTGTCACATGGTGATGCCATGTGGAGCGGAAGCGGATGGACCGGCCAGCCTCTTATGAGACGCTGGTCAAGAGAAGCAAAAGCTCATATGAATATGTTTGACTTTGCAAAAGAGGATGATGATCTGGTTGAAGTAATATATGCATGTATGGATGGATATATCTATTTCCTGGATCTTAAGACCGGAGAGCCTACCAGGGAAAAGCTCTGGCTGGGTTATACATTTAAGGGCTCCGGAGCACTTGATCCCCGTGGATATCCGATCATGTATGTTGGAGCGGGATATGACAGTGATCAGGGTAAGGCTAAGTCCTTTATAATCAATCTTCTGGATTGTTCCGTTATGTATACATTTGGCGAAATGGATCCATTTTCACTCAGAGGTGCACTCAGCTTTTTTGATTCCTCTGCAGTTGTGGATGCCGAAACGGACACACTTATTTATCCGGGAGAAAACGGAATCCTGTATCTGATACATCTTGGAACAACCTATGATGAAGCGAGCGGAACGCTGAGTCTGGCTCTGGACAAGGTTGTAAAGTGGAGATATACGGGAAAAAGAACAACTACAGCAGCTTACTGGCCGGGAATGGAAACCAGTGCGGCTATATATAAGCATTATCTGTTTGTGGCGGATAATGGTGCAAACCTGTTCTGCATAAATCTTAAAACCCTCGAAACTGTATGGGTTCAGGATATACTGGATGATTCAAACTCAACACCTGTTCTTTCCATAGAGGATGGACATTTGTATCTGTATATCAGTACATCCTTCCATCTTGGATGGAGAAGCAGCTCTACTGCAAATATTCCTATATGGAAGATAGATGCTGAAACAGGAGAATATGTATGGCAGACCGAATATACCTGCAGCTCTCTGGAAGGAGTATCCGGTGGTGTTCAGTCCACTATAGCAGTTGGAAGATCAAATCTGAATGATTATGTATATTGTACTGTTGCCATGACAAACGGAACGGGTATCGGAACCACGGTTGCTCTTAATAAGGCAGATGGTTCGAAAAAGTGGGAGATTGAAACTCCTTATACCTGGTCTTCACCAGTCTGTGTTTATAACGAAGAAGGTGATGGGGAGCTGATATTCGGAACAAGTGACGGAAGACTGAGAGTTCATAATGGAATCAATGGTGATGAGAAGAGTCACCTTTCAATCTCTGATGGAAATATAGAGGCGTCGCCTGCAGTTTATGAGAATTATCTTGTTATAGGTACCAGATCAGGAAAGATCTGCGGAATTAAGCTTGAGTAAATTTATATTGGGAGAGATGAAATGGACTTAATCGGAATTATATGTGCAATGAATAAAGAGGCCAATTTCCTTAAAGAAAAAATGACAGACGTGAATATTGAAAGTCATGCTTCTATGGATTATTATTCCGGAAAGCTTTCGGGAAAGAATGTTGTTGTTGTTCGTTCGGGAACGGGAAAAGTAAATGCAGCTGTTGCAGCAGAGATACTTGCCGGTATTTTTAAGGTCGATGCGATAATCAATACCGGTATTGCGGGAAGTCTTAATAAAGATATTAATATAGGTGATGTAGTGCTTTCGACAGATGCTATAGAGCATGATATAGATCAGACTACATTCGGATTTAAAAAGGGAATCAATCCCGACCAGCCGGAAAGCATATATACTGCCGACCCTGAGCTGAGAAAAATAGCAAAAGAGGCCTGCGAAAAGGCCTGCCCGTATATCGGGGTATTTGAAGGAAGAGTTCTGAGCGGTGACCAGTTCATTTCCGATCCTGAGATAAAGGATGAAATGGTGGAGCTGTTCGGAGGCCTTTGCGTTGAGATGGAAGGAGCAGCTATAGCGCATACAGCATGGCTCAATCAGATACCTTATCTTGTAATAAGAGCTATTTCTGATAAAGCAGATGACAGTGCTGATATGGATTATCCTACATTCCAGAAAATGGCTGTTGAGAATTCCGTCAAGATCGTTACCGAGATGATGGGGATGATGTAATTACGGATGTAGATGATGTAATTACGGATGTAGATGATGTGATTACGGATGTAGATGATGAAGCTATAGATGTAGATGATGTGATTACGGATGTCGATGATATAACTACGTATGTTGTTGATGAAGCTACGGATGGGGATGATGTAGATATAGATGTCGAATTAAGGAGATAAGAGATGACTTGCAAAAAAAGAATGGGTCTTATTGCAGCAATTGAATTGGATGCAATACTTGAGCACTATGAAAATCTTAAAGAGATAGATGCACCTCCGGGTTTTAAGGTGTTTCTTGTAGAGAGGGATACATATGATATTTATATAATCAGATCAGGAATGGGCCTCGTAGCTGCATCCTGTGGAGTCCAGTATCTGGCAGCAAAATATGATGTCAGCTGCATCATAAACTTTGGTGTTGTCGGCGGACTCTCAGAGGATATGAAGAAACAGAAGATATGTCTCGTGGACAGGGTTGTTCATTATAAATATGACTGTTCGGAGTTTATGGATCTTGAGGTGGGACAGGTGGACGGCCACGATTCCATTTATCTGAAACCGAGTGAAAAACTGGTAGAAATAGCCGGTTCGGTAATGGAAGGACTCTCTCTGGCAACCTGTTGTTCAGGTGATAAGTTTGTTGCAACGGAAGAGGAGAAAAAGCTTATCCGTGACAAGTTCGATGGTGACATATGCGATATGGAATCTGCCGGAATAGTTCTTGCCAGTGAAGCGAACGGAATTCCGTGCCTCCTGCTGAAGGCTGTTTCCGATGGACTGGCAGATGGCGCTGAAGGCTTCTATGCAGAGCTTCAAAGTGCATCATTAAAATGCCTTATTGCAGCAGATACCATAATGGAGCAAGTGGCAAAGATGGATGATACAATGTAAATAAATAATGGACGTCTTAAAAAACTTGTGCTATAATGTCACGGTTAGTGCGTATTTTTGCTTTTGCACTGATAAAATCTAAAGAATATCAAGGCCCGGAGGCCATAAGGAGGAAATAAAAAATGAGTTTAACTTTTGAGAAATTAGAAGGAAATATGGCAGAGCTTACAATCACAGTTTCTGCTGAGGATTTTAAGAAGGCTCTTGTAGAAGCTTTTAACAAGTCAAAGCACAAGTTCCAGTTTGACGGATTCCGTAAAGGTCATGTTCCTATGGCTTTCATCGAGAAGACATATGGTCCTGCAGTATTCTTTGAGGATGCAGCAAACGACCTTATCAATAAGACATATTTTAATGAGATAAAGGATTGTGAGCTTGATATTGTATCAAATCCTGATATCTCAGTATTCCAGATCGAGAAGGGTAAGGAGTTCATCTATAAGGCTAAGGTTGCAACAAAGCCGCCTGTAGAGCTTGGAGACCTTTCAAAGCTTGAAATCGAGAAGGTTGACAGCG